>NZ_BAEU01000025.1:0-54263 GCF_000246875.1 Halomonas sp. KM-1 | reverse complement strand
CAAGCCTCCAGAAACGTACAGCGGATTACTGGCGCACGACGCGCTCGGCGATACCTTCGCTCTCGGCAGCCAGGGCCAACTGCTCGCGGAAGTGTGTCAGGGCAGCCTCGGCATCGACCCCGCGATCCGCCACGGCGTTGGACCACTCGGCGATCAGCTCCTCGGTCACACCGCGCAACCGCTCGATATCCGCTTCGGGCGCTTGGGTGAAGGTGGCACCACGCTCCTGGCCGAACTCGACGCCGCTCTCGTCGGAAACATCCATCATGTAGCCGAACAGCCGCGACAGGTGCTCACCGGAGACGGCCTCGATCGCCTCGCGATCCTCGGGCGAGACCTGATCCCAGAACATCGGGTTCATGACGATAGCGAAGCTACCGCGATAGAAGCCGCCATCCACAGTCAGGGTGTGCGGTGCCACTTCGGCCACACGGAAGCTGCGCAGGCTTTCCAGGGTCAGCATGGCGCCGTCGACTACCCCTTGGGAGGCGGCTTCGTAGACGCCGGTAGGCGGCAGCGCCACGCCGGTCACGCGCATGGCGTCGGCCAGCCCACTCATCACCCCGCCGCCGACCCGCAGGCGCTTGCCCGCCAGCTCGTCGATGGAGCCGATCTGGTCGCGGGTGAAGATCTGGCCCGGCCCGTGCACGCCCATGGCCAGCACGTCGACGCCGCGATGCTCGTTGGCCTGGGCCAGATATTCCTGATGCGTGTGCCAGTAGGCCGCGGCGGCATCCTCGGAGGAGAACTCCTCGAAGGTGGGAAACTCCGGCAGTTGGGTGGCCAGGAAGCGGCCGGCCATGTGTGCGTGGAAGATCCAGCTGGCATCGGCAATGCCATCGGCGACGATCTCCATCTGCGCCGCCGGCGGACCCATGTCGTGCACCACTTCGACGGTCACGCGGCCCTCGGTGGCCTCCTCGATCCACGCCTTCCAGGTCGGCCAGACGATGGTGTTGACGCCGTGATTGGGGCCGCCCCAGGTACTGACGGTGATGGCGGTCTGGGCCAGCGCTGGCGTGCCGAGGCCAAACCCGAGCGCCGCTACGGCGCCGATCATGAGGCGGTTGGTGGTTTTCATTGTGAGCTCCTGGATCGTCACGGGTGGCGTACTCGCGCCACGTGGTGGCTTTGCATTGTTGTAATGGCTGCGTCGCTGTCTTCGGCTGCGCTCGCCGGTGACGACGCGGCCTATGTTAGTCAGCCTCACCTTGCCGTTAGTTAATTTCCCGTGCAACTAATTTTACAGAGTTTCGTTATTAGACTTAGGTCGAAAAAGTTATTAACCATATGATCTAAAGCAAATTATGTTCATTCTATCATCGCTTGATTTGCGTATTGGTCCGTGATTTGCTGGACATATAGTTTCAAACACAACTATGCTAGCAGCATTCCGGCACCGCTGGTGGGCGGAACACGGCCCACGTGACGACCCTGACGACCCTGGAGGAACCATGAGCAAGAAGTTCGCTTCCCACGCCGATACCGAAGAGAAGCAGGTCAGCTTCACCCAACTGGCCGAGGGCCTGTACGCCTATACCGCCGAGGGCGACCCCAACACCGGCGTGGTGATCGGCGACGACAGCGTGATGGTGATCGACACCCAGGCCACGCCGATCATGGCCCAGGACGTGATTCGCCGCATCCGCGAGGTCACCGACCTGCCGATCAAGCATGTGGTGATGAGCCACTACCACGCCGTGCGCGTGCTGGGCGCCTCGGCCTACGGTGCCGAGAACATCTACGCCAGCCAGCACACCTACGACCTGATCGTCGAGCGCGGCCAGCAGGACTACGAATCCGAAGTCGGCCGCTTCCCGCGCTTGTTCAAGGGCGTCGACTCGGTGCCCGGCCTGACCTGGCCCAACATCGTCTTCCAGCAGGAGCTGACGGTGTTCATGGGCAAGCGTGAGGTACGCATCATCCACCTCGGTCGCGGCCATACCAAGGGCGACACCATCGTCTGGCTGCCCGAGGAGAAGGTGATGTTCTCCGGCGACCTGGTCGAATACGGCGCCACCCCCTACACCGGCGACGCCTACCACGAGGACTGGCCCGCCACCCTCGACCGCCTGCAGGCGATGGCCCCGCAGAAGCTGGTGCCGGGTCGCGGCGAGGCGCTCACCACCCCCGAGCAGTGCCAGGAGGCGATCCAGGGCACTCGCGACTTCCTCGCCGACATGTACGAGAGCGTCAAGGCGGGCAAGGCGGCCGGCAAGTCGCTCTCCGAGTGCTATGCCGAGACCTACGCCAAGCTCAAGCCCAAGTACGGCCACTGGGTGATCTTCGACCACTGCCTGCCCTTCGACATCACCCGCTGCTACGACGAGGCCGGTGGCGAATACCCCGACCCGCGTATCTGGACCGCCGAGCGCGACACCGAGATGTGGCACTCGCTGCAGGAAGTCGTCGCAAACCAGTAACGACAACGATACCCGGGGACGTCCCGGACCAGGCCTGCCGCCGGTACGCCACCCGGCGGTAAGCACGAGGGGAGCACGATGCCAACCACCTACAACAATCCCGTCTACCCGTACCGCCGCGCGCCGGAGCTCGACCGTGGCGACGTGCGCCACTGCCCGGTAGTGATCGTCGGCGCCGGCCCCACCGGTCTGGCCATGGCCATCGACCTGGCCCAGCAGGGCATCGCCAGCGTGGTGCTCGATGACAACAACACCGTCAGCGTCGGCTCGCGGGCGATCTGCTTCGCCAAGCGCACGCTGGAGATCCTCGACCGCCTGGGCTGCGCCCAGCCGATGGTCGACAAGGGCGTGACCTGGCAGCGCGGCAGGGTGTTCTTCCAAGAGCGCGAGGTTTACGACTTCGACCTGCTGCCGGAAGAGGGCCACCGCATGCCCGCCTTCATCAACCTGCAGCAGTACTACTTCGAGGAGTATCTGGTCGATCGTGCCAATGAGCTCAACGAGCTGATCGACCTGCGCTGGCTGCACAAGGTCACCGAGGTGGACAGCCAGGCCGAGCGCAGCGAGGTCGTGGTCAGCACCGAGGACGGAGACTACCGCCTCGCCTGCGACTACCTGCTGGTGGCCGACGGCGCCAACAGCAGGATTCGCGACATGCTGGGCCTGGAGAGCAAGGGCCAAGTGTTCCAGGATCGTTTTCTGATCGCCGACGTGATCATGAAGGCCGACTTCCCCACCGAGCGCTGGTTCTGGTTCGACCCGCCCTTCCACCCCAACCAGTCGGTACTGCTGCATCGTCAGCCGGACAACGTCTGGCGCATCGACTTCCAACTGGGCTGGGACGCCGACCCGGAAGAGGAGAAGAAGGAGGAGAACATCCGCCCACGGGTGCAGGCGATGCTCGGCGCGGACGTGGAGTTCGAGCTGGAGTGGGCCAGCGTCTACACCTTCCGCTGCCGCAAGATGGACAGCTACATCCACCGGCGGGTGTTCTTCATGGGCGACGCTGCCCATCAGGTCTCGCCTTTCGGCGCCCGCGGCGCCAACGGCGCGCTGCAGAGCACCGAGAACCTGGCCTGGAAGCTGGCACGGGTGCTCAAGGGCCAGGCCCCGGCGGCGCTGCTCGCCACCTATGACGACGAGCGCCAGCACGGCGCTGCCGAGAACATCCTCAACTCGACGCGCGCCACCGACTTCATCACCCCCAAGAGCCGGATGAGCCGCCTGTTTCGCGACAGCGTGCTGGAGCTGGCCGAGCACTACCCCTTCGCCCGTCGCCTGGTCAACAGCGGCCGCCTCTCCATGCCGTGCCGCTACGACGACTCGCCGCTCAATGGCCACGAGACCGAGGGCCTGCCGCTCGAGCTGCGTCCCGGCAGCCCGGCCAAGGATGCACCAATCGGCCTGGCCGGCCGCCGTGCCTGGCTGCTCAACCAACTTGGTGAACGCTTCGTGCTGTTGCTCGACGGTCGCGTCGACAGCGCCCGGGCCGAGGCCCTGCGCAGCGAACTCGCGCCACTGCTTGAGCACCGCGCCGACCTGGATCTACTGATCGTCGGCCCGGCGCCGCATGCCCTGACCGAGCTGCCGCGCAGCTGCCAGATCGAGGACGTGGAGAACCTGATCGGCGAGCGCTACGGCCTCGGCGCCGGCATCGCCTACCTGATCCGCCCCGACCAGCACGTCACCGCCCGCTGGAACGACGTCACGGCGGCCGCGGTCGGCGAGGCGATGGACCGCGCCCTGGGCGCCTATCTCGCTCCTTCCACCGTTCAGGGAGGCACCCATGCCACGGCTTGAGCTCAACCCCAACTTCACCGACCCGGACGCCTTCTACGCCGCACTCACCGAGCTGCACCGCGAGCGCAGCGAGGCCGAGAGCGAGCGCATCAATGCCCGGCTGATCCTGCTGTTGGCCAACCACATCGGCGACCAGCAGGTGCTCGAGGAGGCGCTGGCCATCGCCGGCCAGGCCACACACGACGCAGCCAAGCGAACGGCTTGAGTAACACAAAAGATTCGACAGGACGTTGAAAAGAGGACCCCCGACATGACGACCCAGACGCTCGAGTACCAGAGCGGTTTCCGTAACCATTTCGCCAGCGAGGCGCTGCCCGGCGCCCTGCCGAGCGGGCAGAACTCGCCGCAGAAGTGCGCCTACGGCCTCTACGCCGAGCAGCTCACCGGCTCGGCCTTCACCGCACCGCGCCACGCCAACCTGCGCAGTTGGCTCTACCGCATCCGCCCCTCGGTAGTGCAGAGCGCCTATACGCCGCTGGAGAACCGCCGGGTGGCGACCTCGCCGCTGGCCAGGCCCGCCGCCGATCCCAACCAGATGCGCTGGGACCCGCTGCCGATGCCCGCCGAGCCCACCGACTTCGTCGACGGCCTGCTGACGATTGCCGTCAACGGCGACGCCGGCACCCAGGCCGGCTGCGGCGTGCACGTCTACGCCTTCAACCGCGACATGACCGAGCGCTTCTTCTACGACGCCGACGGCGAGCTTTTGATCGTGCCGCAGCAGGGCTCCGTGCGCCTGCGCACTGAGCTCGGCGAGCTCGAGGTCAAGGGCGGCGAGATCGCGGTGATTCCCCGCGGCATGAAGTTCCAGGTGCGCCTGGCCGCGGGTTCCGACGCCGCCCGCGGCTACATCTGCGAGAACTATGGCAGCCCGCTGGAGCTGCCCGGCCTCGGCCCCATCGGTGCCAACGGCCTGGCCAACCCACGGGACTTCGAGAGTCCGGTAGCGGCATACGAAGATATCGAGGGCGACTTCGAGCTGGTGGCCAAGTTCTCCGGCCGCTTCTGGGCGACCAGGCTCGGCCATTCGCCGCTCGACGTGGTGGCCTGGCACGGCAACTACGCGCCCTACAAATATGATCTGGCACGCTTCAACACCATCAACACGGTGAGCTTCGATCATCCCGACCCCTCGATCTTCACCGTGCTGACCTCGCCCTCCGACACCCCGGGCATGGCTAATATCGACTTCGTGATCTTCCCGCCGCGCTGGATGGTGGCCGAGAACACCTTCCGCCCGCCCTACTTCCATCGCAACCTGATGAGCGAGTTCATGGGCCTGATCCACGGCGAATACGACGCCAAGGCCGAGGGCTTCCTGCCCGGCGGCGCCAGCCTGCACAACTGCATGTCGCCCCATGGCCCCGACGCCGAGACCTTCGAGAAGGCCTCGAACGCCGAGCTGACACCGCAGCGCCTGGATGCGACCCTGGCCTTCATGTTCGAGAGCCGCTACGTCTACCATCCGACCGAAGCGGCACTCGACGCGGACATCCGCCAGCGCGACTACGTCGACGTGTGGTCGACCCTGCGCTCGCACTTCGATCCCAAGCAGCCCTGACAGCCTTGAGCGATTAAGAATAGCCCTGAGAGACGAAACGCTGAACCGGACGGGGCCGACGAGCCCCGCCCCTGACGAAAGGATTGAGCCAAGATGAAACTCGCCACTTTGAAAAACGGCCGCGACGGCGAACTGCTGGTGGTCTCCCGCGACCTCACCCGCGCCGTTTCCGCCACCGACATCGCCGCCACTCTGCAGCAGGCCATCGAGAACTGGGACGCGGTGAGCCCGAAGTTGGAAGCACGCTACGCCGAGCTCAACGACGGCAGCGCCGAGGGAGCCTTCAGCCTGGACCAGAGCAAGCTGCACTCGCCGCTGCCGCGCAGCTACCACTGGGCCGACGGCTCCGCCTACCTCAACCACGTCAAGCTGGTACGCCAGGCGCGCAACGCCGAGATGCCGGAAACGTTCTGGACCGATCCGCTGATGTACCAGGGCGGCGGCGACAAGTTCCTCGCCCCCACCGAGGACATCGAGGCGGTCAGCGAGGAGCACGGCATCGACTTCGAGGGCGAGATCGCGGTGATCACCGACGACGTGCCCATGGGCGTCACCCCGGAGCAGGCCGCCGGCCACATCAAGCTGGTGATGTTGGTCAACGACGTCAGCCTGCGCGGGCTGATTCCCGGCGAGCTGGCCAAGGGCTTCGGCTTCTTCCAGGCCAAGCCGGCCTCGAGCTTCTCACCGATCTGCGTCACCCCCGACGAGCTGGGCGACGCCTGGCGGGATGGCCGCGTTCACCTGCCGCTGACGGTGCACCTCAACGGCGAGAAATTCGGCGCGCCGGAGGCCGGCCCGGACATGATCTTCGGCTTCCCCGAGCTGGTCGCCCACGCGGCCAAGACCCGCTACCTGGGCGCCGGCGCCATCATCGGCTCGGGCACCGTCTCCAACCCCGATGCCGACGGCGGCCCCGGCAAGCCGGTCGCCGACGGCGGCGTGGGCTATAGTTGCTTGGCCGAGGTGCGCATGGTGGAGCAGATCCTGCACGGCGCGGCCAAGACGCCCTTCATGCGTTTCGGCGACCGAGTGCGCATCGAGATGTTCGACCGTGACGGCAACAGCATCTTCGGCACCATCGACCAGCAGGTGGTGGCCTACCGGCCCAAATAATCCAGCCAGAGCAAGCCGACCCAAGTGACGCGACACAAGGAGCCACGCATGACCAAGCTGTACGGCTATTTCCGTTCGTCGGCGGCGTATCGGGTGCGCATTGCGCTCAACCTCAAGGGGCTGGACTACGCCCAGGTGCCGGTCAATCTGGTCAAGGGCGAGCAGCGGGACGAGGCCAACCTCGCCCGCAATCCCCAGGGGCTGGTGCCGATCCTCGAGACCGACGAGGGCGTCCAGCTTAGCCAGTCGCTGGCGATCTGCGAGTACCTGGAGGAGCGCCATCCCGAGCCGGCGCTGCTGCCGGCAGACCCCGAGGGCCGCGCCCGGGTGCGCTCGCTGGCCCAACTGGTGGCCTGCGAAATCCACCCGCTCAACAATCTGAAGGTGCTCAAGTACCTGGTACACGAGCTGAAGCTGGACGAAGCGGCCAAGCTGGCCTGGTACCGCCACTGGATCGCCGAGGGCTTCACCGCGCTGGAAGCGAGGCTTGCGGGCGAACCCGCCACCGGCGAGTTCTGCCACGGCGACAGCCCGACCCTGGCGGATCTCTGCCTGGTGCCGCAGGTGTTCAACGCCGAGCGCTTCGAGTGCGACCTCTCGGCGTATCCGACGATTTACCGCATCGCCGAGCGCTGCCGCGCGATGGAAGCCTTCGCCAAGGCCGCTCCGGGGGCACAGCCGGATGCAGGTTGAGCAACACCGCGCTAATTAGGCTATATTAAGCAAGCTAACGACTGGCGGGCGCCGCCCCTCCCTGTTCCAGCCTGGAGCGGGAGAAGCGGCGCCCGTCGGTCGTTGTCTTTCGCCCCCGAGCGCCCTTCGAGACGCCATTCGAGAATGAGGTCAATGTGCTGAGGCTGAAGTCCCCTGCCACGGTGATCACCCTGGCGGCCCTGACCGCGCTGGGCCCACTGGCCACCGACATGTATCTGCCGGCCATGCCGGCCATGGCCGCGGCGCTCGACACCGGCCCCGACCAGGTGCAGCTGACGTTGAGCCTGTACATGGCCGGCTTTGCTGCCGCCCAGCTGTTCTGCGGCCCCTTCTCCGATCGCTTCGGGCGCAAGCCGGTGATGATCTTCGGCTTCAGCCTGTTCCTGGTCGCGAGCCTGCTGTGCGCCTTCGCGCCCAGCATCGAGTGGCTGCTGGCCGGACGCTTCCTGCAGGCGCTGGGTGGCGCCACCGGGCCGGTATTGGGTCGTGCCGCGGTGCGCGACATCTACGGCCCCCTCGAGGCCGGACGTATTCTCTCCTACATGGCCAGCACAATGTCGCTGGCCCCGGCGGTGGCGCCCATCGTCGGCGCCGGTCTGCTGCTGCTGTGGGGCTGGGAGTCGGTGTTCGTGCTGCTGGCACTCTACGCCGCCGCCATGCTGCCGCTGCTGATCCTGGCGCTGCCTGAGCCACTGCCGCCGGAGCGGCGCCAGTCGATCCACCCCAAGGTCATCGTGGCCAATTTTCGCATGCTGCTCGGCCAGCGCACCTTCATGGGCTATACCCTGACCAACGCGGCGGCCTTCTCGGGGCTGTTCGCTTACCTCTCGGGCTCGTCGTTCGTGCTGATCGACTTCCTCGGCGTCTCGCCCTTCCAGTACGGCCTGTTCTTCACCCTTATCGTGGCCGGCTTCTTCGTCGGCACCTTGCTCAGCGGCCGCTACAGCCACCGGCTGGGCCGCGAGCGGCTGGTCGGTCTGGCCAGCCTGATCTGTGCGCTGGGCGGCAGCTTCATGCTGTTCCTGGCGCTCTTCGGGGTGTATGCCGCCTGGGCCGTGGTCGGGCCGCATGTGCTGTTCATGGTCGGCATGGGCGTGCTGATGCCGCAGTCGATGACCGGTGCCCTGGCGCCCAATCCGCACTGCGCCGGCTCGGCCTCGTCGCTGTTCGGCTTCCTGCAGATGAGCATCGCTGCCGCGATCGGCAGTGCCGTGGCCCAGCTGCACGACGGCACCTCGCGCACCATGGCCATCGTGGTGGCCATGGGCGGCCTGATGGCCGTGGCCAGTTTCCTGGGGCTGGTACGGCCCGCCGAACGAGCCATGAGGGTGGAGCAGGCCGAAGGGGGCAAGCCATGAGTGCCATGACTGCTGCGTCGCCTCCCAGCCGTCTCGTCATCCTGCTGCTGGCGCTGGCGGGCTTTGCCAGCATGGCCTCGATGCGGGTTACCGACGCCATGCTGCCGGCACTGTCCGAGGCCTTCTCCCGGCCGGTGGCCGACGTGGCGCAAAACATCACCCTGTTCGCCATTGCCTACGGCATCATGCAGCTCGCCTACGGCCCGCTGGGCGACCGCCACGGCACTCTGCGGGTGATCGGCCTGGCCACCCTGGCCTGCGCCGTGGGTGCGCTGGGCTCGGCGCTCTCCGAGTCGCTCTCGATGCTGCTGCTGTTCCGCACCCTGAACGGCGCCACCGCCGCCGCCATCATCCCGCTCTCCATGGCCTGGGTGGGCGACAACGTGCCCTACGAACAGCGCCAGGTGACCCTGGCGCACATGCTCTCGGGCGCGGTGCTGGGGCTGATCTCAGGGCAGGTGGCGGGCGGCTTCCTGGCCGATACGCTGGGCTGGCAAGCGGCCTTCGTGCTGCTCACGCTGCTGTTCCTCGGCGCCGGGGGGCTGCTGCTCACGACCCTACACCGCCAGCCGCAGCTGTCGCCGCCCAAGGCCGACCAGGGTCGCATCGCCTTCTTCTCGCGCATCCGCGAGGTGCTGCTGATTTCCCGCGCCCGGCGCATCCTGGCGCTGGTGTTTCTGGAAGGAATCGCCGCCTTCGGCGCACTGGCCTTCGTTGCCAGCCACCTCTATACCCGGCTGGAGGTTTCGCTGACCCAGGCCGGGCTGATGGTAGCGCTGTTCGGCGTGGGCGGACTGATCTTCGCCGCCCTGGCGCGACCGCTCGTCACCCGCCTGGGCGAGCCGGGTCTGGCGGCGGGCGGCGGCGTGCTGATGGGACTCGGCTTCGTCGGGCTGGCGCTGGCGCCGCTGCCGACCCTGGCCACCGCCAGCGCCTTCGCCGCCGGACTGGGTTTCTACATGATGCACAGCACGCTGCAGATCAATGCCACCCAGATGGCGCCCGCCATGCGCGGCACCGCCATGGCGGTGTTCGCCGGCTGCCTGTTCCTCGGCCAGTCGGTAGGCGTCAGCCTCGGCGGGCTGATACTGCGCCTGGCCGATAGCCTGTGGCTGCTGGCCGGCGCCGGCGTGTGGCTGCTGGCGCTGGGGCTCACCTTCGCCTGGCTGCTGCGCCAGTGGCACGGCGAGCGTGCTGCCGCTGCCGTGACCTCATAGCCCGCCGCTCATCGAGTCGCTGCGAAACCGGCCACCCAGCGCATGGCCTCTTCCAGCTCGCCGTGATGGAACACGCGCATCTCGGTGCGCGGAAACAGCCTGTCAGCCAGCTTGGTGGTGGTCTCGATCCAGCGCTTGTCGGCGATCACCGCGGCGCGCTTGAAGCGGTGGTACTCTCCCAGCTTGCTCAGGGCATAGGAGAGATCGCGCAGCAGCGCGCCGGGGGTCATGTGGTCGAACTCGGTCATATCGGCCAGCACACCGATCTGCTCGTGCTCCTCGAGCTTCGACTCGATGGCGGGAATGAGAATGTCGTAGTCCTTGCTGTGCAGCGTGCCGGATATACGGAACGCGGCGACATACTCCGGGGCGGGCAGTGTCTCGATCATGGCGGGCTCCTCCTTGGCTGCCTGAACCTCTTGTCCTTTAGGTAGCGTCCCTCGGCTGCGGTTCCCACCGGCGCACCAGTCAGCGCCAGAACGGCTTGCGCACCTCGCGCTCGACCGTGGCCCGGTCGAGGCCGATATCGGCCAGCAGGTGATCGTCGAGGTGGCGCAGGTCGTAGCGAGTCCGGTGACGCTGCTGCCGGCTCCTGAGCCAGCGGGAGAGATGAAGAAAGCGTTGGGTAAGCATGGCGGCATCTCCTGTCGGTGGTTCTGACAGGCTATGGCCGAGAGGAAAATCAATACAGATTCATCATGGAAATAGTTTTGCAGTACAGATAGAGCTATTCTGACTCTGTACCGCCCATTCCATCGCCCTCTGTACCGAAAGGGGGGAAGGCTCGGTGAATCTGTCATGAAACGTTACGATCAGGTAGCGCAGACCCTGACCCAGCGCATCGAGCAGGGCCAGTACCGCGTCGGCGATCGGCTGCCCTCCGTGCGTACGCTGTGCGGTGAGCTGGGGGTCAGCGTCTCCACCGTGCAGGAGGCCTACCGTCGCCTGGAGGAGGCCGGCCTGGCGGAAGCGCGCCCGCGCTCGGGCTACTATGTGCTGCCCCGGCCGACGCCGAGCCTGCTGCCCAAGGTGTCGCGCCCCGCCCAGCGTCCGCTCGACGTTTCCCAGTGGGACCAGGTGCTGGAGCTGGTGGCCCGCTCTCCCGATGAGGACCGCCTGCTGATGCTGGGGCGCGGCATCCCCGATCTCGCTGCCGCCAGCCTGCGTCCTTTGCAGCGTCAGCTGGGGACGCTGCACCGCCACGTGGCGGCCCACGGGCTCAACTACGACAGCCTGCAGGGCAGCCTCGCACTGCGCCGTCAGGTCGTGCGGCTGGCTGCCAAGTCGGGCTGCCTGCTGCACCCCGACGACGTGCTGATCACCACCGGCTGCCAGGAAGCGCTCTCGCTGGCCCTGCGCACCCTGACCGAACCCGGCGACGTGGTAGCGGTGGACTCGCCGAGTTTCTACGGCACCATGCAGATCCTCAAGGCGCAGAAGCTCAAGGCGCTGGAGATCCCCACCGACCCGCGGACGGGCATCAGCCTGGAGGCGCTGGAACTGGCACTCGAGCAGTGGCCGATCAAGGCCATCCAGATCACGCCCACCTGCAACAATCCGCTCGGCTATACCATGCCCGAGGCGCGCAAGCGCGCCCTGGTCGCCCTGGCCCAGCGCTTCGACGTGGCCATCGTCGAGGACGACATCTACGGCGATCTCTCCTTCGAGGCGCCCCGGCCACGCACGCTCAAGAGCTTCGACGACGACGGCCGGGTCCTGCTGTGCAGCGCCTTCTCCAAGACGCTGGTGCCGGGGCTGCGGGTCGGCTGGATGGCGCCGGGACGCTATCGCGACCAGGCCCTGCACATGAAGTACGTCTCCACCGGTGCCTCGGCCACGCTGCCGCAGCTCGCCGTGGCCGAGTTCGTCCAGCACGGCCATTACGAGCGCCACCTGCGCGAGATGCTGCGCCAGTACCGCCGCCACCGCGACATCATGATCGACTGGGTCACGCGCTACTTCCCGGCGGGTACCGGGGTCAGCTTTCCCCAGGGCGGTTTCCTGCTGTGGCTGGAGCTGCCGGGCGATATCGACTGCGTGCGTCTCAAGGAGCAGCTGGCGAGCGAGGGCCTGCACATCACCCCGGGCTCGCTGTTCTCCGCCTCGGGGAAGTTTCGTCACTGCCTGCGGCTAAATTACGCTGCGGCAATGACACCAACCGTCGAGGCCGGCATCAAGCGTGTCGGTGAAGCGGTGGCGGCGCTGCTGGAGCAGGAGCAGCCGGCCTGACCGGGGCTTCGTACGAAAAGAGGTTAGAGGGTGAAACTGCCACTCGTTCTAGCCATCGCCGTCAGCTACGGCTCGCTGCCTTGCAGTACCGGCAGCAGATAACGCTGCCATAGGGACTGCTCATGCTCCGGGCGGAAGAAGCCGAAGTGGCCGATACGGGTCAGGCCCGCTTCCCGTGGCTGGATACGCAGCAGAGTGCGGGGCGCATTGACGTAGAAGCCGTGCAACGACTCGGTGTTGCGCGCTGACATGAAGTCGTCGTCGCTGAAGGAGAGCGATACCACCGGCGTACGCACGGCGGCGAAGCGTTCACGCACACCGGGCTCCGCCCCTACCGCATACTCTGGATGCAGGCACCAGCGCCGCCACTGCTCAACCACACCACGGGGCAAGTCGCCGACCATGTTGAGCCGCTTGCCGGGAAAATAGCCCAGCAGCGGGGTGAGCAGCGGCACGGCACCGAACCAGAACAGCCACACGCGCCGCTTCAGCGCCGGCGCGTTCTCACGCCAGTAGCCGCTGCCGCAGGCCACGGTGACGATGCGCTCGAGCCGCTCGTGCCCCGCCACCAGCGGCGGTATCTGTCCGCCCAGGCTGTGGCCGATCCAGTAGCGCGGCAGCCCCGGCGCCTGATGCTCCAGCGCCGTGAGCACCGCCGACGCATCGAGCTGCGCCCAGTCCATGATGGTGGCCGGAAAACCGCTCAGCCGCGCCGGCCGCGACGCCCCCATGCCGCGATAATCGAAGGTGGCCACGGCCATGCCTTGCCCCGCCAGCCACTGCGCCAGCGGGGCATAGAAGCGCTGGGGCACGCCCATGGCAGGGGCGATCAGTACCGCCGCCGTGGGTTTTGCCGGTGTGACGAAGCGGGCGGCGATGGCCACGCCGTCGCTGGCCTGTACCTGCCGTTCCTCGAGCTGGGGTTCCATCACGTTGCCTCCTCACCATGTCGGGACTGTCGCCGTGCGGGCTTCTCGAACCATGGTAAGGTGTGGAGCCAACTCCACAGTCAAGGAGTTTCCTCATGCTGATCGGCGAGCTGGAAAAGGCCAGCGGGCTTGGCCGTGACACCATCCGCTTCTACGAAAAGCGTGGCCTGATCACGCCCCCGTCGAGACGCGACAACGGATATCGCGACTACACCGAGCTGACCCTGGCGGAGCTACGCTTCGTGAGGCGGGCCCGCGAACTGGAATTCAGCCTGGACGAGATCCGCGAAGCGATGCCGCGCTTTCGCCCCGAGCCCCCCTTCTGCGACGAGCTGGAAGCCCGCCTGAGAAAGAAGCGCGAGGCGTTTCAGACCCAGATACGCGAGGCCGAAGCCAAGATCGGCATGATCGACGATCTGCTTGCGCGGCTGGCTGCCGCTGCTGTCTGAGCCATTCGGAAGCGCTCTCGAGTCGCTCAATCGGCTGGCGGCCGCGTGACCCAGCCAGCGAGCGTTTCGGCATTGGGGCAGAAGCTCGTGCACTCTTCCAATGAGGCGTCATGACGCTGCGCCAGCCAGCAGGTCGCGACTTTCGGGCAGGCGCTGCACACTGTGCGCAGGGCATGAATGGCCGGATCGCGGCCGCAGGCAACGGGGTCGAGGCCGAAGCGCCGCATCATCACGGGCAGCAGAGTTTCCGCTGGGGCGAACTCCGTTAGTTCCCGATCGGCCAGGCAACGAGCGATGGCCTGCTCCAGCGAGGGGCTCATGGGGTGCGCCAGATCATGGATCAGCGCGCTCAGCGCCTTCGGCTTGCAGCAGCGCAGCTCGAGCAGGGCACGCTCGCCTTCAAGATAGTGGTGCAACTGCTGCTCGTCGCCTGGTGGTGGACGGCTCTCTTGGGGAGGTCGAGGTTTACTCATCGAGGCGCTCCTCTATGACAATTCTTACCCTAGCGCCTCTGCCGAATCTCGCTTTGACCCTGCTCAATTTATGATCAATGAAGTGAACCCTTGCTCACTCCCGGGTCGTCGAGCATCAGCCGTCGGAGACCTCAGCCACGCCCCACCGCGCCTCCTCGACGGCAGCCATCACCCGCTCGACGTCGCCGACGCGGTGGGCCAGCGCCAGGGCCAGTTGGGCCAGGAACAGTCGCTCCTGATGCTCGGGGAGTGAGTCCAGGGTCTCGGCCAGGCATTCGTAGACCCGCTCCAGGTCGGCAAAAGGCAGTGTGGTATCGGTCATCTCATTTTCCACCCACGGCGGTCATGATGGCGGGCTCGAAGTCGGCAGGGTCGAGCCGCTTCCAGCGCGCCGCCACGTGGCGGTCGGGGCGCACCAGGTAGGCGCTGCCGGTCTCGGCGCCGTAGGCGGCGAACAGGCTGCCATCGACGTCCTTCAGCGCGCTTTCGGCTGGCGCCTCACGAGCAATGGCCAACAGGTCGATACGCTTATCCTGCGCCTGCAGCACAGCCAGCCGCTCTGCCAGCGCGGCATCGACCTGGCCATCCCGGCTGAAGTACAACAGGGTGAAGCCACTGCCCAGGTGGTCGAGCAGGTAATCGCCCTCGCCCAGGCGATGGTTGCACAGCGGTGCGCCTGGGATCGGCCCGGCAATGAAGCCGGCATCGTCGGGCATGGTCAGCGGGCTTCCGGCGTAGGTATAGGGCGTGACCTGGCGCGGATTGGCGAAGCCGCTGGCGTAGTCGTTGGTGAGCGCCAGCGTCAGGGCTGCGTCGCGCATCAGCCGGTAGCCCCGGCTCGGCGGCGTCATGAAGCGGGTGCTCTTGCCGGCGTTGGTGAAGACGTCCAGCGTGGCACCGCGGCGCTCCGGGCTGTAGCTGTCGAGCAGCCGATCCGGTGCCAGCCCCTTGAGCACCCAGGCCAGCTTCCAGCCGGCGTTGGCGGCGTCGGCCAGGCCGTTGTTGAGACCGCGCACGCCGAAGATCGGTACCAAGTGGGCGCTGTCGCCGATGAACAGCACCCTGCCGTGTCGATAATCATCCAGCGCAAGGGTGTAGGCCTTGTAGAGGCTCCACCATTCGAGCTCCCAGTCGTCACCCTCGCCCAGCACCTCGCGCACGATCAGACCTACCCGCTCGCGGATGCTGGCCTCCGCCACCGCTTGGTCCGGGTCCTCGTCGGGGCCGAGCTGGTAATCGATACGCCAAATGTCGTCTGGCTGTTTGTGCACCAAGATGGTGGTATCGGGCAGGGCGGGGGAATGGAAGAAGGCGCGCCGCTCGGTGGGAAAGCCGGAGCGTAGGTGGATGTCGGCGATCACGTAGCGGCCCTCGTAGGCCTCGCCGTGCAGCGCCAGGCCGAACGCCTTGCGCACCACGCTACGCGCACCGTCGGCGGCCAGCAGGTAATCGCACTCGAGGCGATAATCGCCCTCCGGGGTGGACACCTCGAGGGTCACGCCGCTCTCGTCCTGACTCACGTCGGTCACCGCGCTCTGCCAGCGCAGCTCGACAAGCTCGCTCTCGCCGGCCTTGTCGATCAGGAACTGCTCGATGTACTGCTGCTGCAGGTTGATCATCGGCAGGAAGCGCTCCTGCTCGGAGTGGGGCATCTCGAAGCGGAAGATCTCGCGGTCGCGAAAGTAGGTACGGCCCCGGGTCCAGCCCAGGCCCTTCGCCACGAAGGGGGTGTCGACGCCGAGCTGCTGCAGGATCTCCAGGCTGTGACGGGAGATGCAGATCGCCCGCGAGCCGTCGTTGACAGTGGCCTTGTCGTCGAGCACCACGCTCTCGATGCCGTGGCGCGCCAACTCCAGCGCCGCGGTGACGCCCACCGGACCGGCACCGACGATGGCCACCCGATGGCGCACCGCCCGGCCATCCGGCTCGGCGGGACGAACGAAGGGAAAGTGGGGATAATCGAAATAGAGCGAGTCGGTCTCGGCGCGTCCGGCGGGTCGCATGGGCGGCTCCTGTTGGCGTTGTGGCTAATGACAGCCTACCCCGGGAGCGACCCGGCTGGTGTCCCGCAAAAGCCGGGACAGCCGTTACATGCACCGGTGAGCGGCATAAGCGGCGGAAAGCCTCGTGGCAGCTCGACGAAGCCCTCTTGAAAGCACCGCTTCGTCGACGTCTTGAGCGCCGGAGAAGTAGACCAGGCTGAGGCAGGCCGATACTTCGCTCCCCACACGGATGGGCACTGCAATGGCGTCGTGGGCGGCCTCCCGCCCCGAGGCCATGAATCGCTCCCCCGGGACACGGCGCGAATGACCAAGCCCATCCGCTTCGGCCAGCAGCACCCTCAGAAAACTCCGGTTACTGGCCAGTTCGGCCACGGGCCCGCCCAGGGCAAGCAGCTTTCTCAGTAGACGTTCGCGCTGCGCCTCATCACAGCTCGCCAGGTAAGCGCGACCCACTGCAGAACGCAGCAGACATGGCGTGAAGTCCAACACGTTGCAGTGCATTACCCGCCCACCGAGAGAGCGTGAGCTTTCGATCACCCGCATGGCCGCCCCCTCTTGGATGCACAGGTCAGAGGGCCAGCCGAAGATATCATGCAGCTCCCGTAGGGTGGGCAGGGCCAGCTCGGCCATCAGCTCCACCGTCGTCTGGCGCTCCCCTAGCGCCGTCATGCGACGGGCCAAGCGGTAGCGTCTATCCGCCAGACCCTGAGTGACCCAGCCCCGTTCGCTCAGGGTCGCCAGTATCCGCAGCAGGGTACTCTTCTCGAGTCCGGTCAGTTGGTGCAGCGCTGCGAGACCAAGGGGTTCATCTGCCTGACCGAGGGCGGTCAACACCCTGAGTCCTCGGTCTAGGGCACGGATCGTCTTGGGCATACCATCCTCATCTGCACGAAACAGTTTGTATGAAATAATTGAAGCGAAATAACTGGGGCGGAATAAAAAAGTGCCAATGTATCCATTGGCACTAAGTATGCGAGCTAGTGATAAGAGCGAGCTATGTCGTTTCCATTCAAGAGTCGTTCAGAACTGGAATTGCACGCTGGCCTGGATACGACTGGCATCATCGGATTCGCCGTTGACCCGCTTGATATCGGAGTGCTGATATTCGATACCGGTGGAGAGGCGCTGATTGACGTCCCAGATCAGATTGACGAAGGAGTACTGGATGCGATCCGCATGACCTTGGAAGCCGGCAATGTCGTCGGGCAGGCTCTGGCTGACCCGTGAGGTGCCGATACCGCTGGACCAGTTGCTGGTCCAGTTGTGCTCCAGGGAGACCCCGAAAGCACGCAGGTCCACGGTCTCCAGAGAGCCGTTGGCATCGAGATAAGCGTCCGGAGTGCGCGCAGCGACCGGTGCCGCCGGCGCCATGCTGAGATAGCGACCCAGCCCGCTGCCAACGGTGGCATTGGCCTTGAAGCTGGTGGCGCTGCCCAGCGGTAGGGCCAACTGGGCGGCCACGCCATAGCCGGTGGCGCTCTCATCTACGCCGGTAGTGGCCTCATTGGTGGAGAACTGACGCACCACCCCGGAAATGCCGAAGGTCTGACCGTACTGGTAGCGTGCGGTCAGGTGCGGCAGCTCGGTCTCGGACTCCACTCCACCGATCGGCGAGATCAGGCTCGAGGGCTCCTCAAGGGAAATCGAGAAGGCATTGGGCCCGGCGCGGTGAGTGTAGCGCACTTGGTTGACCAAGCCAGTTGCGTAGCCAATGGGCCCGCCCAGCTTGAGAATCCGCGGCGTGCCGTGGAAGTGCATGAAGTTGGTCCAGCTCTTGCCGGCCAGCACACCCATGTACTCACCGTAGGCATGCCGCAGGTTGAAAGAGCCCCCCGGCAGGAAGTGTCCCTCGACGAAGGTGGTCACAGTACCACGGTCGGTACGGGTATGGGTGCGGAAGTTGAGCCGCGACTCGTTAGCGGTGAAGCTGGTCCGCCCATCGGTCTCGTTGGCCGGATTGAGCAGATTGAGCGGCTCGGTCACCTCCCCGAGGTCCGCATCGAAGTCGTAGAAGGCATCGAACTTCGCATAGCCGCCGAAGGCCAAGTCGGTATTGGTACCGGGAATATTGAAGGTCGAGCGGTGGTTCCAAGGCGGACCCACACGGCTCGGTTCGCCGGTGACGACCGGCTGTCCGGCAGGCACCACATCGAAAGCCTGGGAAGTTGCGACAGCAGTCAGCCCCACCGGCAGCATCGCCGCCAGTGCAATTACCTTGTTATATTTCATTTTTTAGTTCCTCTTGGATAAGAACAAAGCGTTTTTATAGTTTGGGACAAGTCGATGTTTGCGGGCTGGACACCTCCTGTTAGTCGAGTTCAAGACACGATCTCCCCAACCCACCGAGCCAGTGGTCGGTGGGTGGCGTCACGCTGTTACGGCAAGACGAATCAGGTCGTCAGTAGAGCTTCTTCTGGGGCGGTCCCGAGAACTTGAGTTCGCCGACACTGAGCATGTCCACCTCCACCAATGCCGGGCCGGGATGACCCACCGCCTCGGTCAGCACCGCGCCGAAGTCATCGCCGTGGCTTACCTTCCAGCGCCGGATGCCCATGGCATCGGCCAGCTGCTGAAAATCGGGGGTGTGCAGCTCGTTGTAGTACTGGCGCCCCTCGAAGTACTTCTCTTGGATGCCGCGCATCACCCCGTAGCCGCCGTCGTTCATCACGACCAAGGTCATGTCGAGCTTTTCCTGAGCCATGGTTGCCAGCTCGCCGAGCCCCAGCGCCAGGCCGCCATCGCCGACCAGAGTGACTACCTTGCGCTGGGGCTGGGCCACGGCGCAGCCGATGCCGTGGGCCAGGCCCAGGCCGATGGCTCCCGCCAGGGAGTGGATATTGGTCAGCGGACGCTGGATGGGCAGCAGCCGACTGCCCCAGGTGCTGCCGGAGACAGTGATGTCACGTACGAAGATGCCGTCCTCGGGCAGGGCGGCACGCACCGCGTCGCTGAGCTTGGCGTACTCGCCCACCTGGTCACGCAGGGCCTGCTCGGCCTCGGTCACCGCCTTGACCACCGTCGTGTCGTAAGTGGCGTCCGGCTCGCGGTCCGCCAGGCGGTCAGCGAGACGGCTCAGCACGTCGGCACAGTCGCCGCACAGGAAATCATCGGCCCGGTAGTTGCGATGGGCGGCGGCGGGATCGATATCGATCTGCACCAGAGGGCGCGGCAGTTCGACTGAGTAGGTCTTGGTCTCGTTGCTGCGCAGCCTTGAGCCGGCAACGATCATGAGGTCACTCTCGGCGAACAGCGCCTCCACCGAGGCAGCATTGTGGAAGGCGCGCAGGCTGCGCGGGTGACCGTCGGGCAGCACTCCCCGGGCATGAGTGCTGGAGACCACAGGGATGCCCGCATCCGCCAAGCGCTTCACCGCCTTGCCCGCCTCCAGGGTGCCGCCACCGATCCACAGCATGGGGCGCTTGGCTGCCTCGACCCGTGCGGCCAGGGCATCGATCTCAGCATCGCTCACCGCCGCCGGGGTGGGCGGCGCTACCGGAGCGGTTTCCACCCACGCTACCTGAGCGGCCTGGATGTCGATGGGAATCTCTAGGCTCACCGGCCCCCGCGGCAGGGTCAGCGCCTCGCGGATGGCACGGTGCAGCAGGGGCACCGCCTGCTCGGGGGTACAGACCCGGTAGGCAGCCTTGCCACTGGCCTTGAGGAAGGTGAGCTGATCCTTGGTCTCGTGGATGAAACCGGCATCCCGATCCAGGTAGGCCTTCTCCACCTGACCGGTGATGTGAAGCATGGGCGTGCCGGCGTTGAGAGCCTCGAGCAGAGCACCAATAGCGTTGCCGGCGCCAGCTCCGGTGCTGGTCAGCGCCACGCCCAGGCTGCCCACCCGGGTATGAGCATCGGCCATGGTCACCGAACCGGCTTCGCCGCGGGCGGGCACGAAGCGGATCTTGTCGCGGCGGCCAATGGCGTCGGCAATCGGCAGGTTGTGGATGGAAATGACGCCATAGACGGCGGAGACCGCATAAGCTTCGAGGGTACGGGCGATCGCTTCGCCGACGGTAATGGTACTCATGGTGAATTCCTTTGTTGTGATTGCCGGCGCGGCGTCAGTTGGCCCAGCTCATGGGCTCGCTTTCCAGCCCCAGATAGAGGCTCTTCTGCTGCATGTAGGCCTGGATGCCCTGACGGCCCTTCTCGCGTCCCAGGCCGCTCTCCTTGTAGCCACCGAAGGGGGTGGAGATGGCGAACTTCTTGTAGGTGTTGATCCACACCGTGCCCGCCTCCAATCGCGCGGCCAGGCGCAGGGCGCGGCGGTAGTCGGCAGTCCAGATACCGGCGGCCAGACCGAAGACGTTGTCGTTGGCCAGTCCCACCAATTGCTCCTCGTCGTCGTAGGGCAGTGCCACCAGCACCGGGCCGAAGATCTCCTCCTGACACACCGCGCTGTCATGAGGTAACCCCTCGATGATGGTGGGCAGGTAGTAGCTGCCCCGAGCCAGCTCGGCATTCTGTGGCGCCTCGCCACCGCACAGTATCCGCCCCCCCTCGGCACAGGCCTGGTCGACGTAGGCGGCCACGCTGTCGCGGTGGGCCTCGTTGATCAGCGGCCCAAGATGGGTGCCCACAGCCTCGGGATGACCCACGCGCAAGCCGCGGGTGATCTCGAGCAGGCGGCTCATCACCTCGTCGTAGCGGCCACGCGGCACGAAGAGCCGCGAGCCGGCGATGCAGGCCTGGCCGGCAGAGCTGAAGATGCCATAGGTGATGCCCTGGGCGGCCTCCTCCAGGTCGGCGTCCTCACAGACGATGGTGGGCGACTTGCCCCCCAGCTCCAGCGAGGTGCCAATCAGCTTGTCGGCGGCGATATGGGCCAAGTGACGACCGGTTCGCGTGCCACCGGTGAAAGAGATCTTGCGCACTTTGGGGTGGCGCACGAGGGCCTCTCCGATCACGCTGCCACGCCCCGGCAGCACGCTGAGCAGCCCCTTTGGCAGGCCTGCTTCCTCGAACAGCTCGGCTAGCTTCAGCGCCATCAGCGGCGTGGCCTCGGCGGGCTTGAGCACCACAGCGTTGCCGGCGGCCAGTGCCGGGGCGACCTTCTGCATCTCACTGGCGATGGGCGAATTCCAGGGGGTTATCGCTGCGATCACGCCGAGCGGTTCATAGGTACTCAGCGTCATCAGATCGGCGCTGCGCGGCGTGGGCAGCTCGCCCTCCAGGGTCTCGCAGGCCGCTGCGAAGTAGCGGGCGGTGCCGGCGGCGCTTGTCACCAGGGCACGGGTCTCGGCCAGGGGCTTGCCGTTGTCGCGAGTCTGCAGGGCCGCCAGCTCTTCGAGACGCGACTCGATCAGTTGGCTAACCCGGTAGAGGATGGTGGCCCGCTGGTGTGGCACCAGGTCGCGCCATTCGGGGCGGCGCCAGGCAGCGTCGGCCGCCTCGATGGCCTCTTCCACATCCTCCAGGCTGGCAGCCTTGAGCCGGGCGTTCACCGAGCCGTCGGCGGGAAAGATCGAGGCCAGGGGGTCGCCGCGGCCGACACGCCACTCACCGGCAATGAAGATCGGTTGCGTCATCGTCTTGCTCCTTTCACTCACACCGTCACCGGGTCCAGCACCTGGCGACAGGCGCGAACCACCGACAGGGCGGCGAGCATCGAAGTCTTGGGGTTGTGTTCCAGGGGGCGGCCGTTGAGCTCGATGCGAAACTCGCCGAAGCGCCCCTTGACATGGATACGGTGGGTATTGCGGGTCGCCGCCGGGTCGGCGGTGAGACGTACGGTAGTGGCCTGCATACCGATGCCGGCCAGGGCGATGGTCGCCGCCACGTTTGCGTTGGCCGGGAAGAGGCGCGCCGCCTCGCCGGCAGTACCCTCGTAGAAGACCGTCGCCTCGCGGAGGGCGTCGAGGTCCACCAGTTGCTCGGCGTGGCTGCCTTTCCAACTGCGCGGTGCCTTGCAGGCCTCATAGGTGACGCTCTCCAGCCCGCCCTCACGGGCGGCGGCCAGGCCGTCCATACCTGCCACGGCACCGGAGAGCACCAGCATGCGCCCGCTGCCCGCCTCGGCGGCCTGACGCAGGCGGCCGTAGAGCCCCTCGTCGGCCAAGGCACCAGTGGCCACGATGGCCAGGGTCAAGCCGCGGGCAAGCACCGCTTCACCGTGCTCGGCGAGGCCTGGCTGGCCGGCGCACTCCACCACCAGCTCGGGGCGCTCCTCGCACTGGGCAACCGAGGTCAACACCTCGACACCTGCATCCAGCCGCTCGCGAGTGAGGGTCACCTGGGACTCGGGCACCACCACCCAGGCCAGCTCCAGGCCCGCCGGCAGCAGGCGGTGCACTTCCTGGGCCATGGCCCCATAGCCGATGATCATCAAGCGTTTGGTCGTCATTGCGGTGGTGTCCTCGGGGGTCAGAGGTGGTGATTGAAGCCGCCGGACACATCCAGAGCGGCGCCGGTGGTGAAAGAAGCCATGGGCGAGGCCAGGAACACCAGCGCACGGGCCGGCTCCTCGGGGCGCCCCAGGCGCTTCATCGGTATGCCGCGCTTGACGGCAATACCGGCGACCCACTCCTCCCAGCCCAGCGACTTGTCGTCGCGAGCCTCAAAGCGCCGCCGCCACTGACCCGACTCCACCATGCCGAGCAAAATGGAATTGACCCGGATGCCCTCGTCGATCAGCTCGTGGGCGAGCGAATGGGTCATGTTGAGCAGGGCCGCGCGTGCCGCCGAGGTGGCGATCATGTGGGGCTCCGGCTGCAGCGCCAGCAAGGAGTTGACGCAGGTCAGCGAGCCGATATCGGAGGCGGCGAGCTGGGTACGGAATGCGTTCAGCGGATTGATCACCCCGAACAGCTTGAGGTTGGCTTCGGCCAGCCAGGCCTCTCGGGGGGTGTCGTCGTAGTGCGCCACGTAGCCCTGACCAGCGTTGGCGATGAGCATGTCGGCGCCACCGAAGCGCTCGGCCACCGCGACGGCGAAGTCAGCGCAGGAAGCCTCGTCGAGCACGTCGCACGCTTTGGTCAGCAGCTCGGCTGCGGGAAACGCTTCTCGCAGCTCAGCCTCGGCGGCGGCCAGGCGCTCGCCATTGCGACCGCAGAAGGCCACCCGTGCCCCTTCGGCCAGCAGCAGGCGCACGGTCTCCAGGCCGATGCCCGAGGAACCGCCGGTGACCACGGCGACACGTCGTTCGATCAGAAAGCTCATGGCAATCTCCTAAGGGGTCTCTGACGCGTCGGCGGCGCCGAGCAACGAGCGAGAGAAGTCGTCCAGGGCCCGGGCGAAGGCCTCGGGGGCGTCGATATAGCTGGCGTGACCGGCCCGCGGGATGCCGCCATAGGGCGCCCCCAAGCGGACGGCCAGGGCGTGGGCATCCTCGGGCGGAGTGATACGATCCTCGTCGCCACATACCACCAGGGTCGGTACCTCCGGTGTCGCCGGCAGGTAGCGGGCCAGGGTGTCATTGGCAAGCATCCAGCCGGCCTGGGCGAAGCCCGCCACATGGAGCTTTTGCATCTCCGCCTCGACCCGGGCGATGTCCGTCGTGTCGGCGCCCTCGCGCAGCAGCCGCGGCGCCCTGGCCCGGGCGTAGGCGGCATGGCCCTGAGCCTCAAGCTGGGTCCAGCGGCTGCGATAGACCTCGTCGCGCTTGGCCGCCTCGGCATCGCCGTAGCCCTGGGCCGGATCGGCCAGCACCACCCCGGCCAAGCGCCCCGGATGGGCAGCCAGGTAGGCGGAGGCCATCATGGCGCCCAGGGAGTGACCCACCAGCACGCAACGCTCGATGCCAAGCGCTGCCAGCCAGGTTTCCAGGCGTGCGGCATAGTCGGCAGCGGTGGGAGCCTCACCCGCCAGGGGCTGGCTGTCGCCATAGCCCGGGGCATCCCAGGCCAGCAGACGATAGCCAGGCAGCTGCTCGGCGAGCTTCGCCCAGGAGCCGGCGCCGGAGCTGATACCGTGCAGCAGCACCAGCGTCGGGGCCTTGCCCGACGCCCCATGGCTCCGCTCCCGGTAGCACTGCACAGCGCCGTCCAACTGCAGGCGTTTGGCATCCACGGCCGACCTCCTTAGTTGCGTTTGACCTTGGACAGAGGATGATCCTCCGGGTAGGTGGGGATCTGCGGCTTGTGCGTACCCAGCATCACGCACATCAGCGCCTCTTCCTCACCATGATTGAACAAGCCCCGGTAGATGCGCGGCGGAATGGAAATCACATCGCGCTCCTCGAGCACGGTTTCCATATAGTCGTCGCCATCCTTGAGAAAGAGAGTGATGGTGCCCTTGAGCACGAAGAAGACTTCTTCCACGTCGTCGTGCACGTGTAGAGGCCCTTCGCACTTGGCGGGCAATACCATGGTCGAGAAGGTAAAGTGCTCGGCGGGAATGGTATTGGTATCATCCTTGACCCCGGTGGCACCGGTGCCGATATAGCGCATCTGGGCACGGCGATACTTGGGGTCGTAATCGGCCTGGAACTTCAGTGCATCCCAGTCGTACTTGCGCCCTTTGAAACGCGCAATACGCGTCTGCATCCACTCTTCGAAAGTGGTGCCTTCAGGCTTTTTCCATGTTTCCAGCATGACGTTCATCGTGATTTCCTCTCTTCTTGGTCGCATTCCAGCTGCATCACAAGCGCTTTAAACTGCGCTTTCTGGGCAAATCGAGACAAAGCGATCCCTGGACGCCGGTTTTGGGCATCTCGTGGGCACTTTTCCTTCGGTATCGAACTCGCTTAAACGAACTCGTTAAACGGGAGGTGTCGTCGCGTTTATCTCAGACTTTATTTATCTCTGTTTTCCTCTTGGCGATCGTTCAGGCGATGTTTTATCGCCACGGGTCATGCCTCGGCTTTCTTTTGCCGACGAGTCTCGGCATCGATTCCACCTTCCACGGCCCACTCGGTGAAAGATTCCAGCGAGTGCTGCATCTCACGCGGCTCCCAAGCTTCGGTGAGGTAGTCCTCATTGGTGTAGTACTCGAAGGCTCCACCCAGGGGGCTATTGACGTACCAGAAATAGGCCGAGGAGATCGGGTGCCGCCCCGGCCCCAGGAACGTGCTCCACTGCTTGCGGTTCATGGCCAGACCGCCGCCGATCACCTCGTGAATGTCGCGCACGGTGAAGGCCACATGATTGAGGCCGGCGCCACGGTGGGGCAGCTTGAGCAGGAAGAGGTTGTGATGCCCGCCGCGGGCCTGCATACGCAGAAAGACGGCACGGTCGGTGTAGCGATCGGAGACGGCGAAGCCCAACCTGTCACGGTAGAACGCCTCAGTGGCCTCGAGATCGTCGACGAAGAACACCGCATGACCGATGCCAACCGGGGTCGCCCGCTCGTAGACCGGACTCGGTTGGTCGACACGGCGCATGTCGCCGTACTGGTTGATCGGGGTAACGTCGAGCTCGACCTCACGCAGGGAGTCGACGCGGATGGCCACTGTCATTCCATTGGGATCCTGACACTCGATATGATCGCCGCGATCCACGAAGCCGGGCTGGTCGGCGAGCCGTGTCTTCAGTGCCTCCAAGGCCGCAGAGTCGGCGGCTCCCCAGGTCATGCGGCGCAGGGTCGATCCCGACTCGAAGGCCGGCGGCAGCGCAGGGTCGTCAATCGGCGCCAGGTTCAGGCGTGCGCCATTGAGGGTTTCAAAAGCCGTATCGCTCACCTGCGACAATCCGAAATCGGTCACGAACCGCTTGCCGACCTCCAGATCCTCGACGCCGAAATCCAGGGCTTCGATACCAACGATGCTCATGTCTCACTCCTGCGTCTACGGGACGCCGTTGTCTGCTGCTGGGCCCACACAGAAAGGCGGGGGCATGCCTGCCGGCAGTGCCGGCTTTAACCAGGGCTAGGTGCCCTGGCGCTCGGTGGTGCTGCGGTAGCCAAGCAGCCCGGAGATCGTCTCTGCCGCGCCCTCCACCGAACTGCGTAACCGTTCACGCTCATCGGCCGGGATCTCATGCACCGGCACCATGATGCTCACTACCGCATCGATATCCCCATCGGCGTTGTAGATGGGGTACACGATGGAGGAGATGCCAAGCTGGAAGAAGGATTCGGCGATCACATAGCCACGGCTACGATCCTCCTGAACCAGTCTCCACAATGCCTCCCGGCTGGCCGGTGCCCCCGGTTGGGTATCGGGCAACGCCTCGTCGGGATAGAGCTCCTCGAACTCCGCTCGGCTCAGGCCGGTCAGCAGCATGCGCCCCAGGGAGGTACGGTGCACCGGCAGTCGGGTGCCGACGCTGACGCGTCGAATGGTGGCGTTGGCGGCACTGACCCTGGCCACATAGATGACGTCCTGGCCATCGCGAATGGCGATATGGCTAGAGCAGCCGGTGGCATCGCGCAGCGACTCGATCACCGGCTGGCCCACCTGGACTACGTCCAGGGAGGCGACGTACTCGAAACCCAAACGCAACACGTTGACCCCCAGGGAGTAGAGCCCCGTGGTGGGATGACGCCGCAGAAACCCCATGTACTCGAGGGTCTGGATCGCCCGGTAGGCAGTGGCCTTGGGAATGTCCACTCGCTTGGCGATCTCGGCGAAGCTCATCTCGCGATGGCTACGGCTCAGCTCCATCAAGATGGTCAGGCCGCGCTCCAGGCCGGGAATCAGATATTTACGTGCATCTTTGTCATTCATAGGGCGTCCTCTCCGGTGTGGGTCGTTCCAGGCTTCAGCATACCCCTGCCTATGCCCATCAGCATTCCATCGCGATTGTCAGGGCTCGACCCTGGGAGAGCAATGCTTCTCTTTTAATATATGAAACTAGATTTCTTATTTGATACGATCAAGATAGGCCACTCCTCCAGAGCTTGTCAAGGACCTATTTCTCTCTGAAGAAACAAACCTAACTTACTGATATTTAATAATTAAAAAGTAAGGAAAATGCGATGAGTCCGGCACCATTCAAGCGCGTGCGGTCGCCACCAGGCTGCGGTCGCGCAGGGCAACGAGCCGTTGTCCCAGGCGATGCTGCAACTCGAGTCTGGTCTCGCGGCAAACCGGGTCGTCCCAACGGTTGTCGAGTTCGTCGGGATCGGTCTCGAGATCGTAGAGCTCGCCACCCTCATGCCCCTCGAAGAGGCTCAGCCGCCAGCGCTCGGTGACTAGGCTGACGATGCTGGAACACGCCTCGCTATCGCGAAATACCTGAATGCCGGGGTCTTCCACCAGAACGTCCGCCGCCGGCATCGTGCCGAACAGGTCCTGGCCTTGCATGCCGATCGGGACACGCAAACCAGCCCGCTGCAGCAACGTCGGCGCCAGATCGATGGCACTGCCCAGACGCGTGGAGACACCCCGCCTCTTCGCATCCTGTGGGTCGTGCCAGATCAACGGCACCCGCAGCACGCTCTGAAAGTGAAGGCCCATCTTCAGCATGCAGCCGTGATCGCCCATGTAATCGCCGTGATCGGAAGTGAAGGCCACCACGGTGTCGTCGGCGAGGCCCTGTGCCGCCAGAGCGGCCAGCACCTCACCCACGGCATCGTCGACCATGCTGATGCTGCCGTAGTTCAGGGCGATGATCTCCCGCGCCTGGCGCTCGCTCACCGCGAAAGGCCAGTGGCTCTCGGGATCCTCACTGCCCCAGCGATAAGCCTCCAGGGCCGGAGCGGGGATGCCTCGTATCGCCTTCACCGGATGATGGAAGGAATTCGGCAGCTCGACTTCGTCGGGGTCGTACAAGGACCAGTAACGCCCCGGCGGGGTAAAGGGGTGATGGGGGTCGGGAAAGGAGACCACCAGCACGAAGGGGGTCTGGGCGTCCTGCGCGGCCAGGAAGTCGCAAGCCTGCACTTTCACGTATGTGGTCGGATAGAGCGCCTCGGGCACTGCCGTGCGCCAGCACTGGGGCGCCGTAACGCTAGACGGCAGAGCATTGGCAGGCCCTCGCAGCGACGCTGGGTCAGGATGTCGCTCGTGAAGCCAGGCGGTGTAGTGACCGTCCACCAGATCACCATGGCCGATACACAACCGCACGTGCTCGAAGCCATAGTAGGGCGTCGGGAGAGATAGGCCGGGCTGCTCAACCCAGCGGCGACGCACCTCCCAGCCATAGTCGGGTCCTTCGCGCTGGTGGCGTCGAGCCAGGGTCGTTTCCGCCGGCGGTGCCTCGCCCACTCCTCCCAGGGTACGGGGCGGCGCCGGGATGTCCGTGACGTTCTGGAAGTGAGCCTTGCCGACATAACCGGTACGGTAACCGGCCTGACGCAGCACCTCGGCGAAGGTGAGGCTGTCGAGCCCCAGGGGGATGCCGTTCTGGCGCACCCCGTTGACCGAAGGCATCTGCCCGGTGACCAGCGCCGCCCGGTTGGGCTGGCATATTGGCGTGGCCACGTGGAAGCGGGTGAAGTGCACCCCACGTGACGCCAGGGCGTCGAGATGCGGCGTTCGCAGCGTCGGGTTACCGTAGCAGCCTAGATGGTCGGCACGCTGCTGGTCGGTGATGAAGAGCACGAAATTGGGACGTCGCATGACAATTCCTCTCCTGGGCATTTAGCCGAACATCCAGCTCACCGGCCCGGTGACGATCTGCGGGAAGGCGAAGATGATGCCGATTGCCAGGAAGTCGCAAATCAGGAAGGGAATGGCGGCCTTGTAGATGCTGCCCATGGTGGTGCCCTCCGGCGCCACCGCCTTCATCACGAACAGCGCCGCGCCCAGCGGAGGCGAGGTGGAGCCGGTCTCTATGGCGAGCAGGAAGAGCACTGCGAACCAGATTGTGTCGAAGCCGAGTTGATCCACTACCGGCACGAAGATCGGCAGCGTAATCAGCATGATCGGCAGCGGCCCCATGAACATGCCGAGCAGCACCACGGTGAAGACCATGGCCAGCACGATCATGTGGTCGTTGACCGGCAGGTTCATCACCGCATCCATCAACCCGAAGGTGGTACCGGTAAAGGCCAGCAGTTGGCTGAAAGCCACCGCGCCGGCAACGATCAGCAGTACCATCACCGAGATGTTGGCGCTCTCGAACATCGAGCGGGAGAAGTTATCCACCGTCAGGCGGCGCTTGAACAGGGCCAGCAGGATGGTGGCCACCGCCCCGGAGGCGGCTGCCTCGGTGGGCGTGGCCAGGCCGAGGAAGATCACCCCGACCACGGCAAAGACGATGAACCCGATGGGCAAGATATTACGGATACCCGCGGTGACCTTGGCCTTGAGAGGCGTAGGCGCCACGTCGAAGGAGGGCGCCACGTCGGGCTGGAGGGTGCAGCGCGCCCAGATATAGACAGCATAGAGCACTGCCATCAGCAGCCCGGGAACGATGATGGCGATCAGCAGTCGGCCGATCGATATCTCCGCCACCACGCCCAAGACCACCGCCAGCGCGCTGGGTGGAATCATGATGGCCAGCCCCGCAGAGCCAATGATGGGTCCCAGTGACATGGCCTTCTTGTAGCCGCGCTTTTCCATTTCCGGGGTCAGGCTAGAGCCCAGCAGCGCGATGGAACCCATGCTGTTGCCGGTGAGGGTGGAGAAGAGCACGCCGCCACCCACCGCCATGTAGGCCAGCCGACCGCGCAGCCGACCGAACCACTTGTCAAGGGTATCCATCAGGTCGTTGGCGATGCCGGAGCGAAACATCACTTCACCCATGATCATGAACATGGCGATGGGGACCAGGGTGAAGCTGGTCAGCGCATCGGTGGTATTGATCACCAGCTGTTCTATACCCGAAGTGCCGCCGAGAAACAGATAGGCCCCCACCAGGTTGACCGCCAAGAAGGAAAAGGCCACCGGCAAGCCCAGCATCATCAACGTCAGCAGGGCACCGAGAATGAGCGATAGCGTCAGCCACCATTCCATAACTATCTCCAGAGTGGGGCGAGGTCAGCGCTTCAGGCAGGCCAGCGCCTGGGCCACGAACTGAATGGCGACCAGGAACATGCCGAGCGGAAAGACCCAGGTGAGCAGATAACTGTGGGGCGCCAGAACGGTGGTCTCGCGGGTACCGAACTGATACTGGTCGAGCGTCACTGCCAGTCCGTACCAAGTCGCGTAGAAGCAGACCGCTGCACCCAACAGCGACATCGCGCACCCGAGCGGTACCCGCCAGCGCGGGTGCAGGTTCTCGGTGACGATGTCGATGGCCACATGGCGGTTCTTCTCCAGCAGGTAGGGCGCCCCGAGGAAGGTCATGTAGAGCAGCGCATAGCCACTTAGCTCCACCACCCAGAGCAACGACTTGCCGAACAACAGGCGCGACATGATCTCGGCGAAGACGGCGCCGGTAGCAGCCACCAGCACCACTGCGCTGATGACCGCCAGCAGGAAGTTCAGGCGGCTCAGGCCCCGCATCAGAAGGATAAGCAGGGACTTGCCGAGAGAATGTGGTTGGCGCATATCGAACCACCTGAGAGTAAGGAAGTGCGTTGGATACGGCTTGTCTTGGGGATATGACCGTTGCATGGCGTATCGTCCGGAGGGGAGAGGCTCGATGCGCCCCGGCCCCGGGGCGCACTACCATGGAGAACGGTTCAGTCGACCAGCATGGCCCGCAGTTCGGCGGTCAGCTCATCGTTACCGATCTGGCCTGCCATATGCTCCCAGGCGGTGTCGATGGCCAGTTGCAGATAGCGGTCGGCTTCTTCGCTCTCCAGAGCGATCTCCTCGAAGCCGGCAGCTTCCACCTCGGCATAACCGGCGGCGATGACATCGCCCCAACTGCGATCAAGCTCGGGGCCAAGGGTATGGCGCACGTAATCGGACAGCTCTTCACGCAGATCATCGGAAAGGCGCCCCAGGGCGCGGTCGCTGACCAGGATGCTGAAGCCGGCACGGTAGAAGGACGGGGTGAGGTAATAGTTGACCACGTCTTCGTACTGCTCGGCCCAGCCGAGGTTGCCCTGCATGAAACCGTCGATGGCGCCGCGCTCAATGGCGGTATAGATCTCCCCGATGGGCAGTACCAGGCCATTGGCACCCAGTGCCTCGATAAACGGCAGGCCGGTGGGGAAGACCCGGATGCGCTTGCCGCGCAGATCATCCAGGCCATCGATACGGTTCTTGAAGAACAGGAAGAACTGCACGTCGGAGGCGGGAATCTCACCCAAATAGTTGAGGCCGCGCTCGGCGTGGATCTCAGTCATGCGGTCATAGAAGCCGCTCTCGAGAATCTCTTCGTAGTTCTTGAACGACAGGTTGGAGGTGGTGGAAGACGGTACCAGCCCGGAATAGTAGCTGGGGCTGAGCAGCGCCATGTCGATGGAGTTGTTGCGCACCGCATCGGCCAGACGGAATGGCGGCATCACTTCGGGGCCACCGCGCCAGTCAAGGAAGAGCCGCCCCTCGAATTCCTCGTTGACCGCGGCGATGAACTTCTCGAAGCCGGCGGAGACCGCCGCGGTCTTGGGAGTGAAAGTCACCACGTTGAAGCGAACTTCATCGGCAGCAACGGAGAGAGAGAGACCGGCCAGCATCAGGCCAGCGGCAAGCTTCGTCAGGGTAAAGGTTTTCATGGCTGTTAAGCTCTTGTGGTTGTGATGGAGATCATTGATGGCGAAGGAAGGGTCAGTCCAGGGCTACGCCCCAGGCATCGTAGCCGTAGACCCAGTCGGCATTGCCTTCGCCCTTCAGCCAGTCGTTGGCACGGGAGCCGCGCTGCACCTTGGCGGTACGCTCCTTGCGGGCATTTTCGTAGCGGGTCAGGGCCACCGGTATCCGCTCGGGATCGGCGTCGGCCAAGCAGCGCGACAGCACCACGGCATCCTCGATGGCCATACAGGCCCCTTGGGCCATGAAAGGCACCATGGGGTGGGCGGCATCGCCGAGGATGGTCACTTGTCCCTGGGACCACTGCGTCATGGGCTCACGTACGTAGAGCGCCGACTTGGTGACGCTATCGCAGGCGGCCAGCAGCGCACGGACGTCGGGATGGAAGCCCTTGTAGACCTCGCGCAGCTCCTCGACATCGCCGGGCAGGGTCCAGGACTCCTCACGCCAACCTTCCTGGGGCGTGGTGGCGAAGATGAAAACCTCCTCGCCGCGGGTCAGGGGGAAGACCACCACCTGGCTGTCGGCAGTGGCACCCCACCATTTGGTGAAGGCATCGAGGTTCTCCACCTCGGGTACCGCCGAGCGCGGCACCACCGCCCGGTAGGAGACCAGGCCGGTGAACTCGGGGCGGTCCTCGCCGAACAGCGAGCGTCGCACTGCGGAATGAATGCCATCGGCACCGATCACCACGTCGACGCTCTCCTGGCTACCGTCCTCGAAATGAATGACAGGGCGCTTCCCCTCGGCTTCCACACGGGCCACCTTGCTGCCCAGGCGAATTGCCGCTTCCGGCAGCTTCGCTTCCAGGGCCTTGAGCAGATCGCCGCGGTGAATGGTCAGTTGGGGCGCGCCATAGCGGGCCTCGGCGGCATCGCTCATGGGCAGCTTCGAGGTGACTTCACCGCTGTCCCAGGTCCGACTCAGGCGATGCGTGGGGCGCGCTGCCGTCTCGCGCAGGACGTCGCCCACGCCCAGCCGGTCAAGGGCCCGCACCGCGTTGGGCGTCAGATTGACGTCAGCCCCGATACGTAGAAATTGCCGGGCCTGCTCGAAGACGATCGCCTCATGGCCGGCCTCGCGCAACGCGATGGCGGCACACAGGCCACCGACGCCACCACCACAGATACCTATCGTTAGTTTTGTCATACCCCACCCGACTCTTGGCTCTTGCTGTTTTAACATATGAAACAGAGTTTATTATTTGATATCTAGACTCTAGGCCCACCTTTTCAGTTTGTCAAACCCAACGTGAGTCCAACGTTCACTCCTCCTTTCTGCGGCAAGAAGAGGCTTGGGCCATCCGTGAGCGACAAAGCCGGATGCCGTGGAGACGGCCGCAATCTTCAGTGACGAATCAACTTCTCGGCCAGGCGCAGCACCAGCGGTCGACCAATGGTGATGAGGGAGAAAGCGATGGGCCATGAAATCAGGAAGGCCTTGGCCCAGCGCACGAGAAAGCCGCTGTCGAAACCGGTATTGACCAAGGTTATGGCCAGCGTCATCAGGCCTGCCATGTAGGTGGTCATCAGTACCGAGACCACCAGGGAAGAGTAGCGGGATGGAAACAGCATGAGCGGCTCCAAGCGGGCTGCAGACCCCGAGGTTACGCTAGTGAAGCCCCGCAGCTTGACCACGAAGGGGCGATGCCGGGCATCGCCCCTGCCTCAACGCAGCGTCATCAGGTTGAAGGCGGGATCGGCCAGCTGAGCCGGCTCCAACGCCCGCTGGGTAGCGATCCAGCGCTTGCCCAGCTTGATCGCCCGGGGCTGGTCGAAGGCCACCATCTGCACCAGCCGGCTCGCCTCGTCCAGATAACAGAACACCGGCCCCTGCTGCTCGTGGCGAACCACTGCCTGCAGCCCGGGGCGCGGAACGCCGAGGATCTGAATATTCACGCCGTGCTGATCGGACCACAGCCAGGCGGGCTCGTCGTAGTGAGCTTCCAGGCCCAGCATCGTCTCGGCGACCACCCGTGCCTGATTCTGGGCATAGGACCAGGACTGCAAACAGAGCCCCAGCTGAGGGTGCTGGGCCACATCACCGGCGGCGAAGATATAGGGGTCGGAGGTACGACCGCCGGCATCCACCACGATGCCCTGCTCGATGGCCAGACCGGCCTCCCGTGCCAGCTCCAGATTGAAGCTCACCCCGGTGCCCACCACTACCAGATCGAACGGCTCGAAGGCGTTGCCGTCGGCCTCTATCGCCACCCGGCCATCGGTCTGCTCGAATAGCGCCAGCTGCTGGCAACCCAGCTGCAAGTCGACACCATGGCCGTGATGCAGCTCGGCCAGACCGGTCGAAACCTCGGCACCCACACTGCGCTCGCAGAGCCGCTGCTGACGCTCGAAGACCACCACCTCGAGACCCAGCTTGCGGGCGCTTGAGGCGACCTCCAGACCGATCCACCCACCACCGATCACTCCCAGGCGGCGACTCGTCTCGAGCCTGGCCTTGAGCCGCTGGGCGTCCTCCCAGGAGCGCAGCGTCATGACCCCGGGGATTTCGCCCCACTCGGGCACCGGCAGTCGTGGCCGGCTGCCGGTGGCGATCAGCAAGCGGTCATAGGGCAGACGCTGGTCGTCGCTGAGCAGCACTTCACGGGCCTGACGGTCGATGGCCGTGGCCCGCTTGGGGCGTTGCCACTCGATCGCCATGGCGGCCAGGCTCTCCTCGGAGAAGAGCCGCGGCAGCGGCTCACCTCCGGTGACCACCCCCTTGGACAGCGGCGGTCGTTCGTAGAAGTCGTGGGGTTCGTCCGCCACTACCGTCAGGCGTCCGCTATAGCCTTCGCTGCGCAGCGCCTTGCAGGCATAACCGCCGGCCTGACCACCGCCGATCACCACAATATGGGAGATCTCCTTGCTGGACATGATGATTCCCCCTAGTTGAAGACAAAACCGCCGTTGACCGGGATCAGTTGACCGGTGACGAAGTTCGACCAGTCCGAGAGCAGGTAGAGCACGGTGCCATCGACATCCTCTGGCTGCTGCTCCTCCTTGAGGGCACGACCTGCCGCATAGTGGGCGTAACGCTCCTTGGGCACGTACTCGGTGGCCTCACCGCGGGTCAGGCCCGGTGCGATGACGTTGACGCAAACGCCACGTTCGCCCAGCTCACGCGCCATGGCCCGGGTCATCGCGATCACGGCCCCTTTGCTGGCCACATAGGCCATCAGTCGAGGAGCGCCCCACAGAGCGGTGTCGGAGGCCACGTTGACCACCTTGCCGCGGCGTGAGCGCTCGAGAAGCGGCAAGGCCGCTCGAGTCATCTGCCACACGCCGCGCACGTTGACCGCCATTACCCGGTCCCACAGGGCGGGGTCGTACTCGTCCAGCGTCTTGCCCCCCACATTGGTGGCTATGGCAGCGTTGTTGACCAGACCATCGAGGGCACCTCCCTTGGCGACCCGAGCCATCCCCGCCTCGATGGAAGTGGCATCGCCCTGATCGATGACCAGTGCCTCCACCTCGGTACCGGTATCACGCAGCGCCGCAGCGGTCTGCTCCAGCTCTGCCTCGAGGATGTCGCTGATCACCAGGCGAGCCCCTTCGGCAGCCGCCGCCTCGGCGATGCTACGACCCAGACCGCGGGCAGCCCCGGTGATCATCAGCCGCTTGCCGGCCAGACCATGAGTGGCCATTTCAGGCCGCCTCCTGGCGCTTGGCCAACTGCGTCTTGGCCATCTTCAACATCACCCGGCGCAGCCGCGAGAGACCGACGTCGTGCTGGTAGAGGTTCTCGTGGTGGCGGGCATCGGGAGCCAGATTCTCGAGAATGATGCGATCCTGCTCGAGCACGTCCCAGTGCAGCCCCTCGAGCTTGGTGCGGTAGAAGAAGCGCCACACCTGGCGCTGCCAGCCGTCCACCTTGCGCACCCGCCAGAAGAAGACACGGCAGTTGTCCTGATCCTCAGGCACCACCATGCCGACGATCCAGAACGGACCACCGGGCCCGAAACGCTTCTGATAGGGAATCGACAGGCGCAGCCAGAGTGCACCGCTGTTGCCGTACTCCACCCAATCGAAATTGACCCCGGCCTGGCCGGTCTTCTTGAAGATGAAACCGGTCTGGGTGGGCTCCAACACCATCTCCGCTTGCCGGTCGCCCTCGGCCATGGAGTGGGAATCCGCATGCAGGTACGTGCCGTGCATGGGGTCCATGACGTTGTCCACCGCATACTGGTAATTGCACTTCCAGGTGGCGGTGCACAGGAAGTGGCCATAGCTAGCCTCATCGGTAAGCTGCTCGGGCAGCTCGAGGGCCGGCGGTGCTTCGTCGGGAGTGGTGCCGAAGAAGACGAAGATGGCGCCCTGGGCCTCCTGCACCGGGTAATGGCGCACACAGGCGGTACCCACCATGGGGCTGTTGCCGATCGCCGGTACGTCGCAAACCGTGCCCTCTCCATTTACCTCGACCCCGTGATACCAGCAGGCCAAGCGGTCGCCCAGATTCCAGCCCTTGGAGAGGCGGGCGCCGCGATGCGGGCAGCGGTCTTCGATGGCGTGCACCATACCGTCGTGATCACGCCACAGGGCCAGATTTTCGCCCAGCCGGGTGATGCCCACGGGATTGCTGCCCACCTCCCAACTGGCCAGCACGGGATACCACAGGGAGCGCAGGCCGGTGTCCAGATAGTCCTGCACGCGAGCGTCTACGGAAGCTGCTGTCGTCATCTCTCTCGACCTCATCGTTGTTCGTTCATGCGAGCAGGCCTTACTGGCCCAGAACCGCCATCTCCTGGAGGAAGCTCGCTTCGCTCCAGGGTTGTCCGTGACGGTCCTGACTATGGCGAGCGTTGAGCCCGGCGATAACATCGCTCAGCTGCTCGGCACCGGTCTCGAAGACCGCTTCCAGATCGGCCACCAGGGCCAGTTCGAAGGGCTCCGGGGCGCGCTGACGGTTCTGCCAGACCCGGTTGTCGAAGCCGCCGGGGCGCTCGATGCGCCCTTGCCCGGGCTCGGTAGCAGGGATGATGCGGGCCCAGGTCTTGAGTTCGGGGTTGTGTTCGAGAGTTGCGGACATGGATTCAAGCCTCCTCGACGACTTGCAGCTGAATGGTGTGGTCGATGATGCGTACCGGGTAGACGTGCAGGTCGCGGTCGGCGGGTTCGCGCAGGCATTTGCCGGTACGGATGTCGAAGACCGCCTCGTGAAGCGGGCACTCCACCTGGCCGTCTTCGACGAAGCCTTGAGACAGCAGAGCGTAGGCGTGGGGGCAGACGTCCTCGAGGGCGTAGTACTCGCCATCCAGCAGATAGACGCCGATTTCCTTGTCGCCCAGCTTGGCGGAGAAGGGGAAGTCCTCCTGAACCTGATCGGTCGTGCAGACGGTGGTCCAACTCATGGGATGGTCCTCATTGTCGTAGGGTCTCTCGTGCATCAATTCAAATATGAAACACGATTTATTATTTGATCCGTCGCAATGAGTATAGCCATACCGCCTGACCTGTCAATACTATATAGTATTCGCCAGAGCAGCCAGAGTCTTCACCACCACCAATCGGGACCCGCTGCGCGCTCTTCAGGTATCCAGCGGTTTCAGCTGAGTGGTCAGGGTGAGCCGGTAATCGCTGGGGGGGATGTACATTACCTGCCACGCCAGTACCCGCCCCGTTTCGTCCTGGTAGCGAGTCTCCAGACGTAGCCCGGGGGGTGGGGCCTCGGCCAGCTCCGGTGCGATGGCGCGAGCCACCGACTTGGGCAGCCGGATATGGCTGATGCGGTTCTCAGCCGTGCTCGGTGAGTGCCCCTGAGCCATCAGCAGCGGCAGCACGCTCTCATGTTCCAGGGCCTCGGTGGGCAGGGTCGCAAGCTCGCCGGCCACATCGCCACGCAGATAGATCTCGGTGTAGCAGTCGAAGGCTCCGTCGATGCGGTCCTGACGCACCAGATGCAGATAGCCGCCCGCACAGTCGCCCAGCACCTCCACCCAGGCACCATGCCGTTGCAGCACCTCACGCCGAAGCAGGCGAATCAGCACCATCCTGACCGGAGCGCCCTCGGGCCGCAGGAAGGTGAAAGCGGGCGTGGTAATGCGGCGGCGCTGCTCGCCGCCGGCCACGAAGGTGCCCAGCCGGCGCCGGCGATAGAGCTCACCGCTCTCCACCAGATCGCGCAACGCCTTCTGCACCGTGCCCAGGCTGACCGGCAAGGCCGCAGCCAGCTCCTGCTCGGTGGGCAGGCGGCTCCCCTCGGCAAGCTTGCCTTCCTCGATCAGCTCGACCAGGGCATCGCGCAGACAGAGGTACTTGGGGGTGCGGGAGGATTTCTCGAGGTGTCGGGCGACACGCTCAGCAAGCAGGGGCAGCACAGCAACACCTTCACCAGAAGACGGGAGGCCAGTCTACCCGGAATTCAGAAGGGTTTCGCAAGCAGTTCAGCCTTGGCACAGGGAGCATTATTCTCTACTTGGTAGCAACCTGGCGTGTCCCGCAAAAGCCGGGACACCACGCAACGAGAGGCAGCAACGAATGCGCGAAACCAGCCGCGAGCAAGCCATCGATTGGCCGGGGCTGATGCCGGCCATGGCCGAGTGCGTGGCACAGCTGGGCGAGGCAGGCTTCGACGAAGCGCTACTGGCGTTGCTGCGTCAGGCGGTGGGTATCGAGCAGTGCATGGTGTTCGCCTTTGACGGTCGCGACGAGGTCGACTGTCTGCTGGCCGCCAACCAGCGCACGCCGCGGATGGCTGGTCGCTTGGCGGAGCTCTACACCGGCGGCCTGTTCCGCCAGGACCCCAACTACCAGCGCCTGCGCCAGTTGATGACCAGCGAAAAAACCGACGCCGAAGTGACGCCGATGCAGGCCGACGCCATGCCAGAAGCCTATCGCAGCCACCTGTTCGCCTTTCCCGACCTGGTCGACAAGGTCTCGCTGACCTTCCCCGGAGAGCGGAGCGTCTATTATCTCAACCTCTACCGTGGCAGCGAGGCCGGCCCCTTCGCACCCCACGACCTGGCGCGGCTGGACGCCCTGGCACCGCTGCTGGCCAGTCTGATGCGTCGCCACTACGCCCAGGCTCGTCCCATCTCACAACGCCCCAGCGCCGAGGAGACTGCCGTGCTAGCCCCGCTTTCCGAGCGCGAGCGCCAACTCTGCCTGTATCTGCTGCGCGGCCATACCCTCAAGACCGCCGCCGCCGAACTCGACATCGCCCTCTCTACCGCCGAGACCTACCGCAAGCGTGCCTATGCCAAGCTCGGCGTGCCCTCCAAGGCACGGCTGGTGGCGCTTTGTCGGCGGCAATAGGAAAGCGAAGGGCATCAGCGAAAAAATCAAGAAGCGATACAAGATGCGATCTGCATGGATGTTTTTACAGCCCCCGATGGCTTCATGGTTTACCGGAACCCGATGCCGGTGCATGTAATTGTGATACCCTATCTTGCTTATATCAGTGCCTCCAGGTCACACCCCAATCCAACATTCCCAGGATCATGCTCACCCATGTCGTCCGCTACCGAGTGCGTTGCCAGCCTGATCGACAACTTCCAGAGCCGCCGGCCACTGCGCTCCGGCTCGCTCATCATCACGCTGTACGGTGACGCCATCGTGCCTCGTGGCGGCACCGTATGGCTGGGTAGTATTTCTCAGCTCCTGGAGCCCATCGGCATCAACGAGCGGCTGGTGCGCACCTCGGTTTATCGTCTGACCCAGGAAACCTGGCTGCAGGGCGAGAAGGTCGGCCGTCGCAGCTACTACAGCCTGAGCGGCCCAGGACGGCGACGCTTCGAGCAGGCCTTCAAGCGGGTCTACCATGGCAACGGCGAGACCTGGGACGGCAGTTGGACCCTAGTCTTCCTGGGCCAGTTAGAGGCAAGCGAGCGCACCCGCGCCAAAGAGGAGCTTGAATGGTTGGGCTTCGGCGCCTTCGCCAATGGGGTACTGGCTCATCCACGCAAGCCTCGCAGCGAGGCTCTCGGGCTGCTCCAGGAACTCGGTATAGCGGAAGATGCGATTGTTCTGCATAGCGAGGCCAGCGACCCCCTGGCACCCAAGGCGCTGCGCCTGCAGGTACGTGAAAGCTGGAACCTCGATCAGCTGGCCGAGAGTTACACTCGTTTTCTCGCCCAGTTCCGACCGCTGTGGAAGAGCCTCAGCGAGGGCCAACCACTGAGCGATCAGGATGCCTTCATCGCGCGCACTCTCCTGATCCATGAGTATCGCAAGGTGCAGCTGCGTGATCCTCAGCTCCCCGAGGAGTTGCTACCCACCGCCTGGGAAGGTCGCAACGCCCGTCAGCTGTGCCGCAATATTTATCGTGAGATCTACCAGGGCGCCGAGCGCTGGCTGGGCCGTCATCTGGAAACCGCCGAAGGCCCACTACCAGAGCCTGGGCACAGCTTCTATCAGCGCTTCGGCGGCTTGGAGTAGACCGAGAACCCGGGCCCGTCTATCGCTCAAGACAGCGTCACTGCGCCTTGCCCAGGGTCTGCTGCTTGGGCTGTGTAATGCCAGCGTTGAGCTGCGGCCGGTCAGCCTCCGGCTCGGCCAGCGGTTCACAGGGCTCCAGGCTGTCCCGGCAGCGTTCGGTCAAGCGTTGGTACTCACGGGTGCCTTGCTGCTTCCAAGCCACCTCCTCGTCGCTCAACTCACGCTTGACGGTGGCCGGCGCGCCCATGATCAGTGATTGAGATGGGCATTCGAAGCCGGCTTTGACGAAGGCGGCAGCGGCAACGATGGAGCGCTCGCCGATCACGGCATTATCCATAACCACGGCGTTCATGCCCACCATGGCATCTTGACCCACCACGCAGCCGTGCAACACAGCACCGTGGCCGATATGGCCATTCTTCTCCACCTTGGTGACACAACCAGGAAAACCATGCATGACACAGGTGTCCTGCAGGTTGGCCCCCTCCTCCAGCACCAACTGACCGAAGTCGCCGCGCATCACGGCGCCGGGCCCCACATAACAGCCTGGGCCGACGATGACGTCGCCGATCAGCACCGCAGTAGGATGCACATAGGCAGTGGGATGTACTACCGGGGTGACTCCCTCGAGCCGATAACAAGGCATGACATGCTCCTCAGTCTCGTTAGCCGTGGCATCGAGCAGCACTCCCGTGGCTCCCGTCATGAGCAGCGCTATTCGATACAACAAACCACGTGAATTCTATATCCTGAGTAACAAAACCTCAAAGCAGTCAACCATAGCCGCTTATCGAAAGGCACCGATATCCGCACAAAAACCCTTATATATAAATGAATTGCAAAAATCTTTCCATTTACTGCCAACATGCTTCGACCATAGTCGAACAATCCGAATGGAGCGACTAAATAGATATTAATATGTTGAAAAATAAAGGAAAAACAAATTCATCGACCAAGATACGATACAATATCGTTAATATAGTAGTTTTGATGTGTATCAAAAAGCCCTATACTCATTCGTAACAGGCGGCAGCTCACATCGCGCCAACGCCACGCCTGAAACGAGGAGACCATGCCGAGCTATCTGATCGTCGAGGGGCCAAGCCGAGGAGTACTGCGCATCACCCTGTATCGCCCGGAGGCGCTAAATGCCCTCACTACCGCCCTGCTGGCGGAGCTGGCCGAGACCCTAGTCGCCGCCGAGCAGAACGCCGAGGTCCGTGCCGTGGTGATCACCGGCAGCCAGCGTGCCTTTGCCGCCGGTGCCGACATCAAGGAGATGGCTGCCCACGATCTGGTGGGCATGCTCGAAGACCCCCGTCAGCGCCACTGGGCCTCCATTGCCCGCTTCAGCAAGCCGATCGTCGCCGCGGTCAATGGCTTCTGCCTGGGTGGCGGCTGCGAGCTGGCCATGCACGCCGACATCCTGATCGCCGGCGAGGATTCCCGTTTCGGCCAGCCCGAGATCAACCTGGGGATCATGCCCGGCGCCGGCGGTACCCAGCGCCTGGTTCGCGCCGTGGGCAAGGCTCTGGCCACCCAGATGGTTCTCACCGGCGAGCCGATCTCCGCCCACCGCGCCCTGGAGGCCGGCCTGATCAGCGAGATCACCCAGCCCGAGCTGGCCGTGGAGCGCGCCCTTGCCGTGGCCGAGACCATTGCCGCCAAGGCACCGCTCGCCGTACGTCTGGCCCGAGAGGCGCTGCACAAAGCAGAGGACACCGACTTGACCACCGGCCTGCGCTTCGAGCGCCACGCCTTCACGCTGCTGGCCGGCACCCGGGATCGCGAGGAGGGAATCCGCGCCTTCCAGGAAAAGCGTCCCGCCACCTTCACCGGGCACTGACACAGGAGATCGATCATGAGCGAAGCGCCCCTGCTCTATTCCGTGGAAGACGGCGTCGCCCGATTCACGCTGAACCGCCCCGACAGTCTCAATAGTTTCAATGCCGAGCTGCATACCGCGATGCGCCAGGCCCTCAAGGCCGTACGCCAGGACGGCAGCGTGCGTGCCCTGCTACTGACCGGCAGCGGTCGCGGCTTCTGTGCCGGCCAGGATCTCTCCGACCGCAATGTGGCGCCCGGCGCCGAGACGCCGGACCTGGGCGAGTCCTTGGAGAAACGCTACAACCCGATGCTGCGCGCACTGCGCGATCTGCCCTTCCCTACCATCTGCGCGGTGAATGGGGTGGCCGCCGGAGCCGGCGCCAACATCGCCCTGGCCTGCGACATCGTGCTGGCGGCCCGCTCGGCCAGCTTCATCCAGGCTTTCTGCAAGATCGGCCTGCTGCCGGATTCCGGCGGCACCTGGACCCTGCCACGCTTGGTGGGCATGGCCCGCGCCAAAGGCCTGACCATGCTGGGTGACAAGCTCAGCGCCGAGCAGGCCGAGCGGTGGGGCATGATCTGGAAGGTAGTGGACGACGAGGCCCTGCAGGACGAGGCGCTCACCCTGGCCCGCCACCTGGCCACCCAGCCGACCCGAGGCCTGGCGCTGATCAAGCGCGCTCTGCACGCCAGTGCCGACAACAGCTTCGATCAGCAGCTCGACCTCGAACGCGACCTGCAGCGCCTGGCCGGACGTACCGCCGATTACCGTGAGGGGGTGGCCGCCTTCATGGAAAAGCGCCAACCCAGCTTCAAGGGGGGATGAGATGCCCGCCCTCGCAGCCAGTGACATCGTCGCCGTGATCGGCGCCGGCGCCATGGGTGCCGGCATCGCCCAGGTAGCGGCCCAAGCCGGCCACCCGGTACGCCTCTATGACAACCGCGACGGCACCGCCCAGGCCGCCATCGACGGCGCGCGCCGTCAGCTCGAGCAGCGCGTCGCCAAGGGCAAGATGGCCCAGGAAGAGGTCGACGCCATTATCGCTCGCATGAGCCCGGCCGCCACCCTCGCGGAGCTGGCCGACAGCCGCCTGGTGGTGGAGGCGATCGTCGAGAACCTGGAGGTCAAGCGCGGCGTATTCGCCGAGCTGGAGACCCTGTGCAGTCCCGACGCCCTGCTCACCAGTAACACCTCGTCGCTGTCGATCACTTCCATCGCTTCCGGCCTGGAGCACCCCGAGCGAGTAGCTGGCCTGCACTTCTTCAACCCCGCGCCAGTGATGAAGCTGGTCGAGGTAATCTCGGGTCTGGCCACCAGCGCCGAGATAGCCGAGACCCTCTACGCTACTGCTGCGGCCTGGGGCAAGGTACCGGTGCACGCCAGCTCCACGCCGGGCTTCATCGTCAACCGGGTCGCCCGTCCCTTCTACGCCGAGGGGCTGCGCCTGCGTCAGGAGGGCGCCGCCGCCCCTGCCACCCTGGACGCCTTGCTGCGTCAGGCCGGCGGCTTCCGCATGGGCCCCTTCGAGCTGATGGATCTGATCGGTCACGACGTCAACTATGCCGTGACCCGCTCGGTGTTCGACGCCTACTACGGCGACACCCGTTTCCAGCCCTCGCTGGTACAGCAGGCGCTGGTCGAGGCCGGCCGCCTGGGCCGCAAGAGCGGCCATGGCTTCTATGACTATCGTGAAGAGCAGCGTGAAGCGGCCGGGCCCGCCGCCCCCGACTTCGCACCGAGCGTGGTGGCTGAGCTGCCACCCCTGGTCGCCGAAGGCCAGCTCGGCGTCATCACCCCCTTGGTGATCCGCGCCGAGGCCGCCGGCCTCGAGACGCTGCGCCGCGAGAGCATGTCAGGCCAGGCCCGCCTGCGCCTGGGCGGCTTGACCCTGGCCCTGAGCGACGGCCGCTGCGCCACCGAGCGAGCCCGCGACGAGGGTCTCGAGGCGCTGGTGCTGTTCGATCTCTGTCTCGACTACGGCGAAGCCGGCGCCATCGCGCTGGCGGCGAGCCCCGGTGTCGATGACGCAGCCCGCACCTTGGTGACCGCCTTCTTCCAGCACCTGGGTTTCGATGTCGCCTGGTTGACCGATACGCCCGGCCTCGCGGTACTGCGCACCGTGGCGATGCTTGCGAACGAGGCGGCCGATGCCGTACTCCAGGGCGTGTGCAGCGCTCGCGATGGCGATCTCGCCATGCAGGCCGGGCTCAACTACCCCCGCGGGCCGCTGGCCTGGGCCGACTCCCTGGGCCTGGCCTTCGTTCACCGTACCCTGACCCACCTGCAGCAGAGCTACGGCGAGGAGCGTTACCGTCCATCCTTCCTGTTGCGTCGCAAGGCCCTGGCCGAGGAGACCTTTCATGAGTGATACACCGCTCGCCCCCCAGCAGCTGGCCGAGGCCTGTACCCGAGCGATGTTCGCACGAGACAACGCCAGCCAGGGTCTGGGCATGCATATAAAGAGCGTGGCGCCGGGCCGCGCCGTGCTTACGATGACGGTAAGGGAAGACATGGTACAGGGCCATGGCAACTGCCATGGTGGGTTCATCTTCACTCTGGCCGACTCCGCCTTCGCCTTCGCCTGCAACAGCTATGACGAGGCCACCGTGGCCGCTGGCTGCAGCATCGACTACCTGGGCCCCGGAAAGCTCGGCGATGTGCTCACCGCCAGCGCCGAAGAGCGTAGCCGTCGCGGCCGCACCGGCATCTATGACATCACCGTACGCAATCAGCACGGCGAAGAGGTCGCCCTGTTCCGTGGCCGCTCCTACAAAGTTCGCGGCAGCGTGCGCCGCCTGGAAGAAACCGCCGCAGAGGGCCAAGCATGAAAGACGCACTCATCATCGATGCCATCCGCACCCCCATCGGCCGCTACGGTGGCGCCCTTGCATCGGTGCGTGCCGACGACCTCGGCGCCGTGCCCCTACGCGCGCTGATGGCACGCCATCCCTCGCTGGATTGGCGCCAGGTCGATGACATCTTCTACGGCTGCGCCAATCAGGCCGGCGAGGACAACCGCAACGTGGCGCGCATGTCGGCGCTGCTCGCCGGCCTGCCGGTGGAAGTGCCCGGCACCACCTTCAATCGGCTGTGCGGCTCCGGCCTGGATGCCGTGGGTAACGCCGCCCGCGCCATCAAGACCGGTGAAGCGGGTCTGATGATCGCCGGCGGCGTAGAGTCGATGTCCCGCGCTCCCTTCGTCATGGGCAAGGCCGAACAGGCCTTTTCACGCAGCGCCGAGATCTTCGACACCACCATAGGCTGGCGCTTCGTCAATCGCCAGATGAAGGCGCAGTTCGGCATCGACTCGATGCCCGAGACCGCCGAGAACGTCGCCGAGCAGTTCGCGATCTCAAGGGAAGACCAGGACCTCTTCGCCCTGCGCAGTCAGCAGCGCACCGCCGCCGCCATGGAGGCGGGCCGCCTGGCCGCGGAGATCGTGCCGGTGGAGGTAGCGCGGCGCAAGCAAGCGCCGCTGGTCGTGGATACCGACGAACATCCCCGCGCGGCCACCACCCTGGAACAACTGGCGGGACTCCCCACGCCGTTCCGCGAAGACGGCAGCGTCACGGCCGGCAACGCCTCCGGGGTCAACGACGGTGCCTGCGCCCTCCTGCTCGCCTCGGCGGAGCAGGCCGAGCGCTTCGGCCTCGAGCCCCGAGCGCGGGTGGTGGGGATGGCCACAGTTGGGGTCGAGCCACGCATCATGGGATTCGGCCCCGCCCCGGCGACGCGCAAAGTGCTGACCCAGACCGGGCTCAGCCTCGAGCAGATGGATGTGATCGAGCTCAACGAGGCCTTCGCCGCCCAGGCACTGGCCGTGACCCGCAATCTCGGCTTGCCTGACGACGCCGAGCACGTCAATCCCAACGGCGGCGCCATCGCTCTGGGTCATCCGTTGGGAATGAGCGGTGCCCGCCTGGTGACCACCGCCCTGTACGAGCTGGAGCGCCGTCAGGGGCGCTATGCGCTTTGCACCATGTGCATCGGCGTGGGTCAGGGCATTGCCCTGATCATTGAACGCCTTTGATACCGTGAAGCGACGATAACAATCCTCCGACCGGAGAAGCCCGATGACACAGACCGTTCAACGCCTCAACAACTCGGCTCTCGATCAGATGGAACTGGCCAGCCTCGATGAACTACGCGCCACCCAGCTCAAACGCCTCAGGTGGAGCCTCAAGCATGCCTATGACAACGTTCCCTTCTACCGCCACGTCTTCGACGGCGCCGGCGTGCACCCGGAGGACGTCAAGAGCCTCGCCGACCTCGGTAAGCTGCCTTTCACCACCAAGGCCGACCTGCGCGACCACTACCCCTTCGGCATGTTCGCCACGCCGATGAGTGAAATCGTGCGGGTGCATGCATCCAGCGGCACCACCGGCCAGCCGACCGTGGTGGGCTATACCCAGCGGGACATCGACACCTGGGCCGACGTGGTGGCCCGCTCCATTCGCGCCGCCGGCGGCACCCGCAACGACAAGGTGCATGTCGCCTATGGCTACGGCTTGTTCACCGGCGGTCTCGGTGCGCACTACGGCGCCGAGCGCCTGGGCTGTGCCGTGATCCCGATGTCCGGCGGCCAGACCGAGAAGCAGGTCCAACTGATCCGCGACTTCGAGCCCAACATTATCATGGTCACGCCCTCCTACATGCTCAACATCGCCGACGAGATGGAGCGCCAGGGTATCGACCCGCACAAGCTGCCGCTGCGTGCCGGCATCTTCGGCGCCGAACCTTGGACAGGCAGCATGCGCACCGCCCTTGAGCAGCGCCTGGGCATCGATGCGCTGGACATCTACGGCCTTTCCGAAGTGATGGGGCCGGGGGTCGGCATGGAGTGCCTGGAAACCAAGGATGGCCCCACTATCTGGGAGGATCACTTCTACCCCGAGATCATCGACCCGGTGACCGGCGAGGTGCTGCCGGACGGCGAATACGGCGAGCTGGTGTTCACCACCCTGACCAAGGAAGCGCTGCCGGTGATCCGTTACCGCACCCGCGACCTGACCCGCCTGCTGCCCGGTACCGCACGCCCCATGCGGCGTATCGACAAGATCACCGGCCGCAGCGACGACATGCTGATCATCCGCGGGGTCAACGTTTTCCCGACCCAGATCGAAGAGCAGATTCTCAAGATCGAAGGGTTATCGCCCCACTACGAGATCGAGGTGGGCCGCCAGGGCAATCTGGACACGGTATGCGTACGCGTCGAGGCATGCAGCAACGACGTCGCCCGCGACCCCAGCGCCTGCGAGCAACTGGCCGGCCGACTGCGACACGCTATCAAGACCTATGTGGGAATCAGCACCCAGGTGGACGTGTGCAGCGTGGAAGACGTCATGCGCTCCGTGGGCAAGGCCAAGCGCGTCAAGGATCTGCGCTGACCTTGAGCGCCTCGCACTGCATTGTCCACATTACAGCCCCTTTAAGGGGCTTTTTTGTATCGGTTCCCCAACGGCACGTTGGCCCTGTCTTCAGCAACCATGGCTTTTCTATGGGTTATCTGATTGCAGCATCGGCATCGCTCCTCCCATGGTCTAAAGAGACACATTATTTTGGCCATTGCCAAATGATTTTGTGTCACTATACTTCGAAGTATGACGACACGGACGTTTTCCCTGATTGCTACGACGCGGAGGTCACCATGTACGCGCAGCTAGTCGAGACCGGCATCAAGAAGCTCAAGGCTCTCGAGGAGATGAGCCCCGAGGAGCGCGCCTTTCAAGAGCGCATCGACGCCGAGATCAAGGTCGAACCCAAGAACTGGATGCCGGAGGCATATCGCAAGACCCTGATTCGCCAGATCTCACAGCACGCCCACTCCGAAATAGTCGGCATGCTGCCCGAAGGGACCTGGCTGACCCGCGCGCCCTCGCTCAAGCGCAAGCTGCAGCTGATGGCCAAGATCCAGGACGAGGCGGGACACGGTCTCTACCTCTACAGCGCGATGGAAACCCTGGGGGCCGACCGCGACGAGGAGATCGACAAGCTCCACGACGGCCGCGCCAAGTACTCCAGCATCTTCAACTACCCGACGCTGAACTGGGCCGATATGGGCACCATCGGCTGGCTGGTGGATGGTGCCGCCATCGTCAATCAGGTACCGCTGCAGCGCACCTCCTACGGTCCTTACTCCCGCGCCATGATCCGCATCTGCAAGGAGGAGAGCTTCCACCAGCGCCAGGGCTACCAGATCCTGCTGACGCTGATGCGCGAGGGAACCGAGGAACAGAGGGCCATGGTGCAGGACTCGATCAACCGCTTCTGGTGGCCATCACTGATGATGTTCGGCCCCTCGGACGACAATTCGCCCAACAGCGCCCAGTCCATGGCCTGGAAGATCAAGCGCCACAGCAACGATGAGCTGCGCCAGCGCTTCATCGACCAGACCGTACCCCAGTTGGAGCTGCTCGGCTGTACCGCTCCCGACCCGGACCTGAAGTGGAACGAACAACGCGGCCACTACGACTTCGGCGAGATCGACTGGAGCGAGTTCTTCGACGTGATTCAGGGCAACGGTCCCTGCAACCGTGAGCGTATCGAGGCTCGCCGGCGCGCCATCGACGAAGGCGCCTGGGTGCGCGAAGCCGCCGCGGCCCACGCCGCCAAACGTCGGCGCCGCGCCGCCTGACCCGAATAGCGACACAGCACGGATACCGACCGATGGCATCCGTCCCAACCCAATGAGGTATTCCCCTATGGCTGACTGGCCCCTCTACGAAGTCTTCGTACGCAGCAAGCACGGCCTGAATCACAAGCACGTCGGCAGCGTGCATGCCGCCGATCGTCGGATGGCCCTCGAGAACGCTCGCGAACTCTATACCCGCCGTAGCGAAGGCGTAAGTATCTGGGTGGTGCTGGCCAGCGACATTACCGCCTCCGCACCGGACGAAAAGGAGCCGCTGTTCGACCCGTCCAACGACAAGGTCTACCGCCACGCCTCCTTTTACGAACTGCCCAAAGAAGTTGGCCACATGTAAGGGGTGGGAAGCATGAACAACGTTTCGCAGATACCCCAGACACCGCTGATCGAGTACCTGCTGCGCCTCGGCGACAGCACTCTGATACTGGGCCAGCGTCACGCCGAGCTATGCGGAAAGGCCCCAGCGCTGGAGGAGGAAATGGCGCTGATGAACATCGGCCTCGACCTCTTCGGCCAGGCCCGCCACTGGCTCGGCTATGCCGCTGAACTGATGGCTGCTGAACAGGCCGGCATCGCATTCGACGCCGACGCTCTGGCATTTCGGCGCGATGCCCAGGACTTCCGCAACTTGCTGATCGTGGAGCAGCCCAACGGCGACTTCGCCGACACCATGGCACGCCAGTTCCTGTTCGACGCCTGGCACGTGCCGCTGCTCGAAGGCCTGGCCAACGCCGGCGACCCGCGTATCGCCGAGGTGGCGGCCAAGGCGCTCAAGGAGGCGACCTACCATCTGCGCCGCTCCTCCGAATGGGTCGTACGCCTGGGTGACGGCACTCAGGAGAGCCATACTCGCATGCAGCGCGCCATCGACAACCTCTGGCGCTTTACCGGGGAGCTTATCCGATTCGATGACGTCGACCAGGTCATGATCGAAGCCGGCATCGCACCCGAGGCCATCAGCCTGGTAGAACGCTGGCAGACCCACGTCGAAAAGGTTCTGAAAGACGCCACTCTGACTCGACCGCCTGCCGATGCCTGGATGTATACCGGCGGAAAGACCGGCCACCACACCGAGCACCTGGGTTTTCTGCTGGCGGAAATGCAGTACCTGCCGAGGGCCTATCCCGATGCCACTGTCTGGTAATCGTCCCGCTCCCCATCGTCCCGCACTGCGCCCTGTCGATACTCGGGATGACTGGCCCTCTACCGACCTGATCGGCAGCGATCGACGTGGCCTGCCTCCCGCGGGCGCGCCGGGGGACATCGAGGCCGTGATGGCGGTGCTGCAGGAGGTGCCCGACCCCGAGGTACCGGCAGTCAGCGTGGTGGAGCTGGGCATAGTGCGCGATATCGACTGGCTCGATGGCCGATTGAGGGTCCAGGTGACACCGACCTATTCCGGTTGCCCTGCCACCGAGGCGATCGAGCAGCACATCGAGGCAGCACTGCTCACCGCTGGCTATCCCGCCCCGCTGATCGAGCGCCGCCTCTCGCCGGCCTGGACCACAGACTGGATCAGCGAAGCGGGGCGCGAGAAGTTGCGCGCCTTCGGTATCGCGCCCCCGGTAGGCAGTGCCAGCAAACGCAGCCTGAGCGGGCATGGCGACCCAACGGTGCCCTGCCCCCAGTGCGGCAGCGAGCATACCGAACGGGTCAGCGAGTTCGGCTCCACCGCCTGCAAGGCGCTCTACCGCTGTCGGGAGTGCCTGGAGCCTTTCGACTACTTCAAGTGCCTATAAGAGTGCCTGCGCGGGCGCATCGCTTCCCAGCAGCCTGACCGACGAGAGAAATGCCATGAGCCGATTTCACGACCTCACCGTTCGAGACATCCGCAAGGAGACCAGCGAGTCGGTCTCCATCGCCTTCGAGGTACCCGAGTCCCTGCATGAGGCCTTCCGCTTCACCCAGGGCCAGTACCTGACCCTGCGCCGCGAGATCGCCGGCGAGGAGGTGCGTCGCTCCTACTCCATCTGCACCGGCGTACACGAAGGCGAGATCCGCGTGGCGGTGAAGCTGGTGCCGGGTGGCGCCTTCTCCACCTTCGCCAATCACGAGCTCGCGGTCGGGGATACGCTTCAAGTGATGCCCCCCCAGGGCAAGTTCTTCGTGCCGCTGGACCCGAGCCGCAAGGGACATTACCTGGCGGTGGCGGCCGGCAGTGGCATCACACCGATCCTGTCGATCATCAGCACCACTCTCGAGACCGAGCCGATGAGCCGCTTCACCCTGGTCTACGGCAACTTCTCCACTTCCACCACCATGTTCCGCGAGCGGCTTCAGGACCTGAAGAACCGTCACATGGAACGACTCAACCTGATCCATATCTTCAATCGCGAAGAGCAGGACATCGAGCTCTACAACGGCATCATCGACGCCGAGAAGTGTCGCACCCTGTTCGATCGCTGGCTGGATGTGCGCGGCCTCGAAGCGGCCTTCCTCTGCGGTCCACAGGAGATGTCCACCACCGTGCGCGAGGTATTGCAGGAGTACTGTATGCCCGTCGAGCGAATCCATCTGGAGCTGTTCGGTAGCCGCCCCAACGCTAGCGCCCGCCGACAGACGACACCAGGCGGCGGCCAGGCTACCGCCGGCAGCTCCCACATCAAGGTCATCATCGACGGCCGCACCCTGGAGTTCGACCTGCCGCGCAACACCCGAAGCATCCTCGAGGCCGGCAACGAGCATGGCGCCGACCTGCCCTTCTCCTGCAAGGCCGGGGTCTGCTCCACCTGCCTGGCGAAGGTCGAAGAAGGCGAAGTTGAAATGGATGCCAACTTCGCCCTCGAAGACTACGAGATCGCGGCGGGCATGGTCCTGAGCTGCCAGTGCTACCCGGTCAGCGAAAAAGTCGTCCTCAACTACGACGAGGTCTGATCGCAAGCCACACGACACCAATAAGCCGCCCGGAAGGCCGGCTCATGCATCCCAGAACCGTTCTCGGTCAAAATTTCTCAGTGGAGACCGCTAAATGCCAGTCCTCAAGAGTTACGTTGCCGGTCAATGGGTTGGCGCTACCGCAGCCAAGGCCCTGCCCAGTGCCATCAACGGCGAAACCATCGCCCATACCCACGCTGAAACCATCGACTTTTCACAGGTCGTCGACTACGGTCGCCATACCGGCGTGAAAAACCTGCTGGCTGTCGATTTCCAGCAGCGCGCGGCCATTCTCAAGGCGCTGGCCATTTACATTCAGGAGCGCAAGGAAGCGCTGTATGAAATTTCCCATCACACCGGCTGCACCCGGGCGGACTCCTGGATCGACATCGAGGGCGGCTTCGGTACCCTGTTTGCCTACGCCTCCATCGGCCGTAAGGGGCTGCCTTCCGGCAACGTGGCCCACGAAGGCCCCGCTATCCAGTTGGGCAAGGACAACCACTTCAACGGCACCCACATCCTGGTGCCTCGCCGCGGTGTGTGCGTGCACATCAACGCCTTCAACTTTCCGATCTGGGGGATGCTGGAAAAATTCGCCCCCGCCTTCCTGGCAGGCATGCCTTGCATCGTGAAGCCAGCCACCGCCACCAGCTATCTGGCGGAAGCGGCGGTTCGCATCATTGACGAGTCCGGCCTGCTGCCGGCGGGTGCACTGCAGCTGATCATCGGCGGCACCGGCGACCTGCTGGACCGTCTGGAAGAGCAGGACTTCGTCACCTTCACCGGCTCCGCCGCCACTGCCTTGAAGCTGAAGAGCCATCCCAACGTCATGGCGCGGAGCATTCCGTTCAATGCCGAGGCCGATTCCCTCAACAGTGCCATCCTGGCCCCGGACGTCACGCCGGACGACGAGGAGTTCGGCATCTTCGCCAAGGAAGTGGTCAAGGAGATGACCGCCAAGGCAGGTCAGAAGTGTACGGCCATCCGCCGCGTGCTGGTACCCGCCGAACACCTGGATGCACTGGCGGACAGGATCAAGGAGCGCCTGGGCAAGATCACCTTCGGCGACCCGGCACAAGAGGGCGTGCGCATGGGCGCGCTCGCCTCGCAGGAGCAGTTGCGGGATGTTACCGACGCCATCGGACGCCTGCTGGAAACGAGCGAATGCGTGTTCGGCAAGAGCGATCGCCTCGAGCCCGTGGGCAAGGGCGTGGAGAACGGCGCCTTCATCGCCCCGCATCTGCTGATCAACTACCGCCCGCTGCAGGATGGCAGCGCCCACGACATCGAAGCCTTCGGTCCCGTCGCCACTCTGATGCCCTACCACGGCATCGACGAAGCCCTGGCCATTGCCGCCAAGGGCAAGGGCAGCCTGGTCACAACCCTCACCACCAGGGACCCGGCCATCGCCGCGGAGATGATCCCGGTGCTGGCCGCCCAGCACGGCCGCCTGCAGATCCTGGACGCGGAAGCGTCGAAGGAATCCACCGGCCATGGCTCCCCACTACCCATGCTCAAGCACGGCGGTCCGGGTCGTGCCGGCGGCGGCGAAGAGCTGGGGGGAATCCGGGCAGTGCATCACTACCTGCAGCGCACCGCCATTCAGGGTTCGCCGACCATGGTGGCCGCCGTTACCCGTGAATACGTTCGTGGCGCCAAGGTCATCGAGAATGATGTCCATCCCTTCCGGCGCTATTTCGATGACCTGCAGGTGGGCGAATCCCTGCTGACCCACCGTCGCACCGTCACCGAGGCCGACATCGTCAACTTCGGCTGCCTCTCCGGCGACCACTTCTACATGCACTTCGACGACATCGCCGCGCGCAAGACCCAGTTCGGTCAGCGTATCGCCCACGGCTACTTCGTGCTGTCGGCAGCTGCCGGCCTGTTCGTCTATCCGGGCGAGGGTCCCGTCCTGGCCAACTACGGCCTGGATACCCTGCGCTTCGTCACTCCGGTCGCCCCAGGCGACACCATTCGCGCCCGGCTGACCTGCAAGCGCAAGATCGATCAGGGCCGAACCTCACCGGAAGGACATCCTCAGGGCGTAGTGATGTGGGACGTTGCCGTGACCAACCAGAAGGACGAGCTGGTGGCCAGCTACGACATTCTGACCCTGGTAGCAAAGCGGCAGTAAGACAGCGACAGTACGAGTTCGGCACACCGGATAGGAGCTCCAGCCCCTATCCGGCGACCACGACCAACCGTGCTACCCATCCGCCATCGGCTGGCCCTGCTGGCCACCATGGCCAATGAAGGCCTCGGCGTTGGGGCAGAAGCTTCGACACACCTCGCCATCGGCACGGTCGCGCATTGCCTGCCAGCAACGGCCGATCTCCTCGCAGCAATTGCAGCTCGCCTTCAGCTCGGCCAGCGCTTGCTCCTCTATGGCTGCCGGGTTCACCGCGAAGGTCGCCATCATCGCCGGCATCAGCACCTCGGAGGCGCGAAAGTGCGGCACACGACCATCATCGAGACTGCGCGCCACGGCTAGTGCCAGCGGCGGGTTCAGCGGCTGCTCCAGGTCGCACGCCAATGCCTCGAGCGCCTCGGGTGCATGATGGCGCAGCTCACGCACCACGCGCTCCCCCTGAATGTAATCAGACAATCTTTCCATTTTTCTTTCTCCTCATTCGGTATCGTCTCTCCGATATTTTCAGCATAGCGAAAAAGGAAAAGCCCTGTTTGACCGGAGTCAAAACAGGGCAGTATTAGACACACCTATTTATTGTTTCGACAAATTCATGTATCGCGTTTAAAGAAAGAGGAGAGTAGGAAGGCAGCACGAGACCGACCTGACTTCTC
>NZ_BAEU01000026.1:0-9600 GCF_000246875.1 Halomonas sp. KM-1 | reverse complement strand
CGCAGCTCGGCCTTGCCGATCGCCAGCGGCTCGAGGTTCGAGGGTATCGCCACGCCCGGCCCGCTGCCGCGGGGGTAGCGTACCGCGGCGGGTCCCGGGTGATGGTAGGCGGCGCTGAGCATGGCGCGGCACTCGGCCTCGTCGGCCGGCGTCAGGATCACCATGCCGGGCACGCAGCGCAGGTAGGAGAGATCCATGCTGCCGTGGTGGGTGGGGCCGTCTTCGCCCACCAGGCCGGCGCGGTCGATGGCGAAGGTGACGTCGAGCTCCTGCACCGCCACGTCGTGGATCAGCTGATCGTAGCCGCGCTGCAGGAAGGTGGAGTAGATCGCCACCACCGGCTTCGCCCCTTCACAGGCCATGCCGGCGGCCAGCGTCACCGCATGCTGTTCGGCGATGGCCACGTCGTAGTAACGGTCGGGATACTCCTTCGAGAAGCGGATCAGATCGGAACCCTCGCGCATCGCCGGGGTGATGCCGATCAGGCGCTTGTCCACCGCCGCCATGTCGCACAGCCACTCGCCGAAGACATTGCAGTACTTGGGTTTTTTTCTTGCGGGCACCACCGGCGCACTGCTGGGCGCATCGCCATTCTTCTCCAGCTCGTTCTTTTCCAACTTCGTGATGGCGTGATAGCCGATGGGGTCGGCCTCGGCGGGCAGGAAACCACGTCCCTTGCGGGTCTTCACGTGCAGGAACTGCGGGCCGTCCAGGTCACGGATGTTGCGCAGGGTCTGGATCAGGGTGGGCAGGTCGTGGCCGTCGAGGGGGCCGATGTAGTTGAAACCCATCTCCTCGAACAGCGTGGCAGGGCTGACCATGCCCTTCATGTGCTCCTCGGTGCGCCGCGCCAGCTCCAGCGCTCCCGGCAGGTGCGACAGCACCCGCTTGCCCTCTTCGCGGATGGCGAGGTAGGGCTTGCTGGAGAGAATGCCGGCCAGGTAGCTGGCAATGCCGCCGACGTTCTCGGAGATCGACATCTCGTTGTCGTTGAGCACCACCAGCAGGTTGGCATCGAGGTGACCGGCGTGGGCCAGCGCCTCGAAGGCCATGCCGGCGGTCAGCGCACCGTCGCCGATCACCGCACAGACGCGACGCTTGTCGCCGCGGGTGGCAGCGGCCAGGGCCATGCCCAGCGCCGCCGAGATCGAGGTACTGGAGTGGCCTACGCCGAAGGTGTCGTAGGGCGATTCGGCGCGCCGCGGAAACGCCGCCAGGCCGCCGTACTGCCGGATGGTCGGCATGGTCTCGCGCCGGCCGGTGAGGATCTTGTGCGGATAGGCCTGATGGCCGACGTCCCACACCAGGCGGTCGTGGGGCGTCTCCAGGGCATGGTGCAGCGCCACGGTGAGCTCCACCACCCCCAAGCCGGCGCCGAAGTGACCGCCACTGCGGCCCACGCTGTAGAGCAGGTAAGCGCGCAGTTCGTCGGCCACCTGCAGCAGTTGGGCGCTGCTCATGGCGCGCAGAGCCGCCGGGGTGTTCAGCGAATCGAGCAGCGGGGTTACCGGGCGCTCGACAGGTATTACGTCGTAGAGCTTCATTGCGATTCGGTCGTCCTGGCTGTCATGCCGTATGGCGGCTAGTGGTCGCGCTCGATCATGTAGCGGGCCAGTTGGGCCAGCGGGTCGCCCGCCTCGCCCAGCGGCGTCAGCGCCGCCAGCGCTTCGTCGGTCAGCTCTTGGGCCCGACGACGAGCGCCTTCCAGTCCCAGCAGGGCCGGATAGGTCGGCTTGTCGCGGGCGGCATCGGCACCCGACGCCTTGCCCAGGGTCTGGGTGTCGCCGATGACGTCGAGAACGTCGTCGTGTATTTGAAAGGCCAGACCGAGCGCCTCGGCGTAGCGATCCAACGCCGCCACACGAGGATCCTGCTCGGGTACGGCCGTCAACGCTCCCATGCGTACCGCGGCGCAGATCAGCGCACCGGTCTTGTGGGCATGCATGGTGGCCAGTGCCTCGACGTCAGGGTGGCCGCCAATGGCTGCCAGGTCCAATGCCTGTCCGCCCACCATGCCGTCGCGACCGGCGGCGGCGGCCAGCGTGAGGATCAGTGCCGGCAGGCGCGGATGCGCAGCGCGGGCGAGCACTTCGAAGGCCAGGCTCTGCAGCGCATCGCCGGCGAGTATCGCCGTGGCCTCGTCGAAGGCACGGTGCACCGTAGGCTGCCCCCGGCGCAGGTCGTCGTCGTCCATGGCCGGCAGGTCGTCATGCACCAGCGAGTAGGCATGGATCAGCTCGACGGCAGCGGCCGGGGCATCGAGCGCCTCGTCACTGGCCCCGAGCGAGCGCCCGGCCAGGTACACCAGCAGCGGGCGCAGGCGCTTGCCGCCCACCAGCAGCGCGTGGCGCATGGCGTCTTCCAGACGCGGTGCCGGCGGCTGGCGCTGCTCGAAGGCGCGCGCCAGGAAGGCATCGACCCGAGCGCGGTCGACCGCCAGAGTGGCGGAGAGAGAGTCAGTGTTCACCGTCGTCCTCCGCGCTGGGGCCGGCGAAGGGTTCGAAGTCGATGCCGCCGTCGGACCCCTCGACCAGGGTGCGTACGCGTAGCTCGGCCTCGTCGAGACGCCGCTGGGCATTGCGGGTCAGGCGTACGCCCTGCTCGAAGGCGGCAAGCGAGCCCTCCAGCGTCAGCTCGCCCGACTCCAGCCGTTCCACCAACTGCTCCAGTCGCTCCACGGCAGCGGCGAAATCGATCTCGCCTTCATCGACCACCGTCTCGCCCGTCGCTTGCTTGTCACGCTCGGCCATGACACCCCTATCGGTCACCGCTGTTTTCAGGAGGCACAGTATACACGCACAGCCCTATACGCACTGCCCCAGGGGTCGTCTGCCCGCGCCGAGTCACGTGCAGCGCGCTCATCTTCGCGACGCAGCATTTTCATCTTGACGCGTATCGGTTGTGTTAACATGAGCGCCCTGTTCCCAGCCTGAACACCGGATGACACCACGCCGTTTCGGCACCCTCCGGTCTTCCAGCACAGCACGCGGCGTACCACGAAGGGGTTGATTCGACCATGGCCAAAACGTCCCTGGACAAGAGCAAGATCAAGATCCTGCTGCTCGAGGGCGTCCACCAGAGCGCGGTGGACAATTTTCTGAATGCCGGTTACACCAACATCGAGCATCTGCCCACCTCGCTCGACGAGGCGGCGCTGGTAGAGAAGGTGCGCGACGCGCATTTCCTCGGCATTCGCTCACGCACTCAGCTCACCGAGCGCGTGTTCGCCGCTGCCGAGAAGCTCAATGCCGTGGGCTGCTTCTGCATCGGCACCAACCAGGTCGACCTCAATGCCGCCCTGATCCGTGGCATCCCGGTATTCAACGCCCCCTACTCCAACACCCGCTCGGTGGCGGAGCTGGTGCTGGCCGAGGCGATCATGCTGCTGCGCGGCATCCCCGAGAGAAACCTGCGCGCCCATCAGGGCGGCTGGTTGAAGAGCGCCAAGAACTCCCACGAGGCCCGCGGCAAGACCCTGGGCATCGTCGGCTACGGCAACATCGGCGCCCAGCTCTCGGTGCTGGCCGAATCGCTCGGCCTCAACGTCATCTTCTACGACGTGGTGACCAAGCTCGGCATGGGCAACGCCAGCCAGGTGGCCAGCCTCGAGGAGCTGCTGGCGCGTGCCGACGTGGTCAGCCTGCACGTACCCGAGCTGCCTTCCACCAAGTGGATGATCGGCAAGGACCAGCTGGCGCTGATGAAGCCCAGCGGCATCCTGATCAACGCCTCCCGCGGCAGCGTGGTGGTGATCGAGGACCTGGCCGAGGCGCTCCAGGCCGGCCGCCTCTACGGTGCCGCCATCGACGTTTTCCCGGTGGAGCCCAAGGGCAACGACGAGGAGTTCGTCAGCCCGCTGCGCGGCATCCCCAACGTGATCCTCACGCCCCACGTCGGCGGCTCGACGCTGGAAGCCCAGGAGAATATCGGCATCGAGGTTTCCGAGAAGCTGATCACCTACTCCGACAACGGCACCACCGTGACCTCGGTGAACTTCCCCGAGGTGGCGCTGCCGGCTCACCCGGACAAGCATCGCGTGCTGCACATCCACGACAACGTGCCGGGCGTGCTCTCCGAGATCAACCGGGTGCTCTCCGAGAGCGGCATCAACATTTCCGGGCAGTACCTGCAGACCAACGACAAGGTCGGCTACGTGGTCATCGACGTGGACAAGGCCTACGGGGAGCAGGCGCTCGAGGCATTGCGCAAGGTCAATCACACCCTGCGAGTGCGGGTGCTCTACTCCGAGACCAACTTCGAGGAGTGAGCAAGCGGCTCGCCGCAGCCAGACCGCCGCGCCTCGCGCGGCGGTCTGCGTTAAAGACTCTGAATGTCGATGACGTAGCCGATGATCGGGTAGCCGGCCTGCTTGGCCGCCTTCTCGGCTTCCAACTGGGCTTCGAGCTTGGAAATGCTGGTGGAGCGGTGCTCGAAGACGGTATCGGCTTCCAGCTTGCGTGTTCTCACTGCAAGCCGGACCAGGTGTCCGGTCTTGTAGGACTGGGCAGACGTCCCGGCACGCTTCTGCTTGCCCTTCTTGGCACGACTCTTTTGCTCGTCCTTCTTGTCGCCCAACAGGTCGCGCACCGGCGACGGCGCATGACCCGGCTTCATGAAGGCATCGATCTCGCGCTTGATGCTCCGCTCGAACTCGCTCAGTTCGTCGCTCATTCATCCTCCAATGACAGATGTTCGCGCCCCGTTTGGAACATATCAGAACCTCGCCGCTAGAATGCCTAACCCAGGTTATGCGAGGTCGAACACTTGGTTAGATGCGCAGCCCTTGTGGTTAGACGCGCAGCCCCTTGCTGTGCTAATCATTTCTTTTCAAAACGTATATTGCCGCCTTCACAAGGAAAAGTGCATGCCGACTAGCGCCGCCTACCTGATCGTAGTGCTGGTGTGGGCCACCACGCCACTGGCCATCAAGTGGAGCGCCGAGGCGGGGGCGCCCGTAGGCAGCGTGCTGTTGCGCATGGCGATCGCCTTCCTGGCGGGGTTGCTGGTGCTGGTGGTCCTGCGCAGCGGACTACGCAGGGACCGGCGCGCCATGACAAGCTACGCGGCAGCGGTTCCCGGAGTATTCGGGGCCATGGCCCTGAGCTATCACGCCTCGATGACGCTACCCTCCGGCATGATGTCGGTGATTTTTGGCATGGCGCCGCTGATCTCGGGGCTGATCCTGCAGCTACTGCCCGGTGCCGTGAAGCTGCGCCGCTGGCACTGGTTCGGCTGTACGCTCGGCCTGGCGGGGCTGGGCGTGGTCTTCGCCGACAGCCTGGTGTTGGGTAGCGATCAGCTGCCGGCCCTGCTGATGATGGTCCTTGCCGTGACCCTGTTCTGCGGCAGCGGTATCGCCGTACAGCGGGTGGCGGCCGGGCTCGGTCCACTGGAGCAGACCCTGGGCGCCCTGGCCCTGAGCCTGCCGTGTTTCTTCATCCTGTGGCTGGTCAGCGGCGAGCCCATGGCGATACCGCTCAGCACACGCGGCCTGTGGTCTGTGCTCTATCTGGCGCTGTTCGGCTCGCTGCTGGGCTTCCTCTGCTACTTTCTGATCCTGTCGCGGCTCTCGGCCGCCAGCGTGGCGCTCGTCACCTTGATCACCCCGGTACTGGCTCTGGGCCTGGGCATGACGCTCAATCAGGAGCAGCCATCGTCCTCCATGCTGGCGGGAGCGGTGCTGATCCTGGTGGCGCTCGGCGCCTACCTGTTCGGCGACAGGTTGGCCCGGCTGAAGGCCGAGCGTGAGGCCACGCCCACCTGAGCGCGGCTAGAAGCAGGTCTGCATCACCTCGACCACTTCCAGCCGCTCATCAACGCGGCAAACCCGCCGCCACTTGTCGAAGGTGAGACAGGGATGTGACGCGCCGAAGGCGACGATGTCGCCCACCCGCACCCTGCCATTGCCCACTTCGGGCTCATCTTCGTCGTGAGGCAGCTGCACGAAGGCGTGCTGATCCATCAGCTTGGTCACGCGCCACCCCGCCACCGACAGCGTGCGCCCCGGTCGCTCGTCGCCTTCACGATAGCGGCGCAACGGTTCGGGCAACTGGTCGTGACCGATATCGCGCTTGCCCATGCCGACGATGGCCAGCCCCGGCTCCGGCAGCGACAGCACCTGGGCGAACACTTCGAGCGCTGGCTTGAGCCCGCGCTCGAGCTCCGGCCGGCGTCCGAGGATGTCATGCTGGGCCTGACGATAGATACCGTGGTCGTGCACCACGTAGCAGCCGGGGCGCAGCACCGGCACGAACTGCTTGCCAAGATGCGCCTCGCGGAACACCTCGGCGATCATGTCATACCAGGCCGAGCCGGACGCGGTGATCAGCGGCTGGGGGCACTCGATCAGGGCGTCCTTGTCCAGCGCCTGGGCCGCCTCCACCAGTTGCCAGGCATAGGCGCGCACGGCCCGCTCGGGGTCGTTGCCGTGCACCACCCCCTCGTAGCCTTCGAGCCCGCAGAGCACCAGCGCCTGCTCGCTGTCGATGCGCTCGGCGAGCGCCATCACCTCGTCGGTATCGCGGCAGCCGCAGCGCCCCCCCGGCACGCCCAACTCGATCAACACCTGGAGGCGCAGGCCGCGGGCGGTGAAGTAGCGCGCCAGCTGGTCGGCGTTCGCGACGCTGTCGACCACGCAGTAGAAGTCGGCTCCCGCCTCGATGAGCTCGGCGACGATAGCCATGTTGGCTTCGCCGACGAGCTGATTGGCCATCAGCAGACGGTTGACACCATGACGGAAGGCCGCCCGACACTGTGGTGCGGTAGCCAGGGTGATGCCCCAGGCACCGGCGGCAAGCTGACGCTGAAACAGCTCGGGGCACATGGTGGTCTTGCCGTGCGGGGCCAGCCGCGCGCCGAAGTCTTCGCAAAAACGCTGCATCCAGGCCAGGTTGTGGGCCAGCGCCGGCTCGTGGATCACCGCCGCGGGCAGGCTGACGCCCGACAGCAGGCTGGTCCCGACTTCCGGCATGCCCTTGTGCTGGGTCTCGAGGTCGGAAAACGTGTGGTTCATGCTTCACTCTCGCTGGGTGGACACAGGAAGCGCGGCACACCCTCTTTGGTCGCAGAGGTATCGAAATGTGCACGTGTCAGGCTAGTCTGGTGCAGGGCACGTTGCTACAGGATACGACAATGACTACTACCGTCGACGAGCGCCCGGTAATTCGTCGCGACCACCGCGGTGTCGCCACCCTGACGCTGAACCGTCCGCACCAGTTCAATGCGCTGTCCGAGGCTCTGCTCAAGGCCCTGGGCGGCGAGCTTTCGCGTCTGGCCAATGATGACTCGGTGCGCTGCGTGGTCATCGCCGCCGAGGGGCGCGCCTTCTGTGCCGGGCACGACCTCAAGGAGATGCGCGCCACCCCCGACAAGGCCTATTACCAGGCGCTGTTCGCCCAGTGCGGCGAGGTGATGCAGCGCATCGTCGAGCTGCCGGTACCGGTAATCGCCCGGGTACAGGGCCTGGCCACCGCCGCCGGCTGCCAGTTGGTGGCCAGCTGCGATCTGGCCGTAGCGGCCAGATCGGCGCGTTTCGCGGTGTCGGGCATCAACGTCGGGCTGTTCTGCTCGACCCCCGCGGTGGCGCTCTCGCGCAACATCGGTCGCAAGCGCGCCATAGAGATGCTGTTCACCGGCGAGTTCATCGATGCCGAGCAGGCGTTCGACTGGGGGCTGATCAATCGCGTGGCCGACGACGAGGCGCTGGACGAGGTGCTCGACCAGCTCACCGCCAGTCTGTGCGCCAAGAGCGCCGTGGCCCTGCGCACCGGCAAGGCGCTGTTCCAGCGACAGCTGCAGATGCCGCTACGCGAAGCCTACGCCCTGGCCGGCGAGACCATGGCCTGCAACATGATGGCCGAGGACGTGGCAGAGGGCATCGATGCCTTTATCGAGAAGCGCTCGCCCCAATGGCGCCATCGCTAAGGGAAAGACTGAACAAATGTCTGCGCGAGCGAATCACTGCGTTGCGCGGTGCTCGGAATCCTCACATATACCCCATATGCTCCGGTTCCTGTGCTCCGTGCGCCTTGTGCTTCATCTCGCTCGCCAATTTGTCCGGTCTTTCCTGTAAGAGGATGTGAGCAAAAAAGAAGAGTGGAAGCCATTTCCGCAATCGAGACAAGCTAGCACCGAGCGGGTATCCTGTTGCAGGCCTTGCGGCCCAGATCAACGCAGAGGATATACGCAGGTGAGTGAAGTCAAACGCAGAACGGCGGGGCGCCCGCCCGGCCCTGGCAAGAGCGCCAGCGGTCATAGTCAGTCGCTGGTGCGCGGCCTCAATCTGCTCGAGCGCCTGGCGGCCACGCCGGGCGGCCTGGCGCTCTCGGAGCTGGCGGAGATGGTCGACCTGGCCCCCTCCACCACGCACCGCCTGCTGCAGGCACTGCAGGGGCAGGGCTTCATCACCCAGGACGCCGCACTCGGCGTGTGGAAGGTCGACGTCAAGACCTTCCGCATCGGCAACAGCTTTCTCGAAGCGCGCGACTTCGTCGCCGCCAGCCGCCCCTTCCTGCGCCGCCTCACCGCCGAGACCGGCGAAACCGCCAACCTGGGCATCCGCGACGGCGCCACGGCAGTGTTCCTGGCCCAGAGCGAGTCGCCGCAGATGATGCGCATGATCACCCGGCTCGGCTCCCGCGCGCCGCTGCACGCTTCGGGGGTCGGCAAGGCGCTGATGGCCTGGCTGCCTGACGACGAGTTCGAGCGGGTGCTGGCCGAACGTGGCCTGACGCGAGTCACCGAGAATACTCTGCATACCCCGGAGTCGCTGCGCGCCAACCTGGCCGAAGTACGCCGCCAAGGCTTCGCCTGCGACCGCGAGGAGCATGCCATCGGCCTGCACTGCGTGGCCGCCTGCCTGCACGACGAACACGGCACGCCGCTGGCGGCGATCTCGGTGTCGGGCCCGGTGGCTCGCATTCCCGAGTCGCGGCTGCTGGAGCTGGGTGAGCTGGTGCGCGAAACCGCCGCCGAAATCACCGCCCGCCTGGGCGGGCGCGTGCCCACCGAAGCTGCGGTGAAAGCGTGAAACCGGCCCGCCCAGCGGGCTAGCCCTTGTCGCCGATCCGCTCCAGCTGCCGCTCGAGCTTGCGCATCACGTTGAGCAGGTCGCGATACTCACCGGCGGTGAGGGTCGCGACCAGCTCCGCCTCCCAGGCCTGGGCCTCGGGGATCAGCTTGGTCAAAAGCTTCCGCCCGGCAGCGGTAAGGTGCAGGTCCTGCTGACGTTGATCCTCGGGCGCCGGCGTGCGGCTGATCAACCCGCGCTCCTCCAGCCCTTGAATCGCCCGCGACACGCGGGCCTTGTCCATGTAGGTGTATGCGCAGATCTTCTTTGCCGTCAGCTCGTCACAGTGGCTGAGCCAGGCCAGTATCCGCCACTGGGCGATATTGAGCTGGTAGCGCTCCTCGTAGAGTTCGGCCAGCGCCTGACTGATGCGATCGGCCAGGCTGTTGAGCCGGTAGGGCAGGAACTGGTTGAGATCCAACTCTTGCTTGGTCGGCGGCCCGGCCAGGTCCTCGTCGCCCTCCATGGCGAGACCGGCCTGGCGTTCTTCTTCTGTATTCATCTCGAGACTCCTCACCCGCACTTGGCAGCGA
>NZ_BAEU01000027.1:0-6595 GCF_000246875.1 Halomonas sp. KM-1 | reverse complement strand
CTCCTGTTCGTCGTCGACCAGCGCGGCAAGCGGCTGGGCGCCGGGCAGGCCGGCCTGGCGGTCGCCCAGATGCACGCGCACCCGGTATTCGCCGATCCCCAGCTCGTCGCCATCGCGCAGGGCGACCCGGCGCTCGCGGCCCAGCGGCAGCGTGGCCTGATTGATGAAGGTGTGACCGCTGCGGTCGATCAGGCAGAACTGGCCGTCGGCCCGGCGGATCTCGGCATGGGCGGGACGGATTCGTCCGGCATGGTCCTGCAGCAGCCAGTCGTCGCTCTCGGCGCTGCCCAGGGTTCCCCCCGAGGCCGGAAATACATGGCTGCTGGTGGAGCGCCCCTCCAGCCGTTCGCTGTTGAGCACCACCAAGGTGACGGCGCTGGCGGCACCCTGGGGCCGGGAAAGATACGTCATCGCATTACCCTGTCATCTGAATGCGCACCCGGCGCCGCCCCGAGGCGGCACCGGCTTGGGGGTTGACGAAAGTGGTCCAGCCGAGCTGGCAGCAGCCATGGTCGCCAAGACGCATGGGCTGCACCGCGCTCTCCAGCAGTTCCAGTTCGAGGTCGTAGGCCAGCGGCTCGCGCAGCACGAAGCTGACCAGGGTCTTGAGCGGCGCATGCTCGCAGCCGTCGGGCAGGAAGTCGCGGAAGCGGGCCAGGCTGAGCCCCTGCAGGCACAGGGCGAACTTGCCGCCCACGTCGGCGACCCGCTCGCCGGCCACCATGTCCTCGCCCAGGGTCATGGCGCCGAGGCCGGTGCGGCTGCGCTGGTCCTCGGGAATCTCGACCCAGCGGTGCACCCACTGCTCGACGCTCACGTCGTCGAGGTCGAAGCAGTGACCGACCACGCTCTCGACCACCTCGGGCGAGCGCGAGCGCCCCGCCAACAGGCCGGCATAGGCCAGCATCTTGCCCCAGTTGATCGGCGCCTCGCCGCGCAGCTCCTCGTCGGCCAGTCCTACCAACGCGAACACCGCGGCGGAGAAGCCGTCGCTGGCGCCATCCTGGTAGCGCACGTAGTGGCGGTACTTGCGCCAGCTGCGATGCACCAGGGTCAGCAGGCGGTGGTTGAAGAAGTCTAGAAAGTCGCGGGCGACCCCTTCGTGATGGGCCGCCTCATGGGCTAGCGATTCCAGGTAGTAGCCGGGCAGCGGCGACTGGGCCCCCTGCAGGCCGAAGAAGCTGACTTCCAGCGCGTATTCGCCGCTCGGGCGCGGTTCCAGTGCCACCACGTCGCTGCCGGGGAAGCCAAGCGACGCCGAGGCGCTGAAGCGCACCCGCTCGCGACCGGGATGCACGTCGGCCACGCGCTCGAGATCGTCGTCATGGTGACGATGCAGCAGCTCGACGAGCTGGTAGAAATCGTAGCGCCGGGCTCCCTCGATCAGGGCCAGCGGCGCTAGATCAGGGGTTGTTGGCCCGACTGTAAGGTCCATGCGTAACGTTCCTGGTTGTGACGATTGACGACGTGGAGTTCGTGGAACGAGTTGATGCTGGCGTAGAGCGAGAAGAATCGTGCCAGCACGCTGCCGAACAGATAGAGGCTGCCCTCGTCGCCGAAGGCTTCCTGGTCCAAGGTCATGACCGAGCGCAGGCCGCGTACCGGCAGGCCACGCTTGAGCCGGTCGATGGAGCGGGTCTCGATGTTCAGCACACCGGCCAGACGCTTCTGCGACACCCGCTCGGCCTGGCGGTCAACCAGGGCACGGAAGTCGTAGGCCCGCAGCACCGAGCACAGCGCATCGCGCTCGAGCAGCGACAGGTAGTTGAGCGATAGGTTGGAGATCAGCGTCCACAGCAGGCTGCCGTCCAGGGTCGGGCGCAGCGCCGGGGTGGGCCGGGTGATGTTGCGATAGGCGGCGAACACCGGACTGGTATCGGTGGAAGCGATGATGTCGCCCACCGCCAGGCGCTCGGGCAGGGTGCGGTTGCTGCAGGTCAGGCGCAGCGAGATGGTCTCGCGCATGCCGACGCAGGCCTGCTCGTCGCCGCGCACGAAGGCGATGTCGTGGTCGAAGCCGTCGCCGCGCAGGCTGTCGCGTACCCGCACGCGGAAATAGCGCGCCTCGCGGCCGCGGTCACGTTCGATCTGATGCTGGAAGCTCTCGAACGGCACGTACTGACGCGGCTCGCCGCGCATCTTGCCGCTATCGCCCTCCAGCCAACCCTGTACCGCGTCGACGCTGAACACCTCGTAGTGCTCCGCCGCGCGGCTGCTGGGGCGAATGCGGTACTCGCTGCGCTCGCCGTTGAGGTCGATGGGGTCGGCGTCGTGACTGAACAGGTTGATGGCCGGGGCGCAGAACAGCGCCAGATGCTCGTCGCGCACCTTGGCGTCCGCCGGCAGCGTGCGCGAGAAGACGAAGCGCAGCACGATGCGCGAGGCCTGGCGCGCCGGCAGCAGCCGACCCAGCCCCACCAGATCGACGAAGTGGAAGGCCTCGGGAAAGCACAGGTACTCCTGCAGGATGCGATAGCCCTGGTGCACGTTGCGCGGATAGGGCAGCAGCGCGTGCTCGCGCTCGAAGCCCACCGGAGAGAGCATGTCGCGAGGCAGTGGAACCACGGCGCCATCGATCTCCAACTCCAGGCGCGACAGATAGTGGCCCAGCCACAGATAGAGCGTGCGTGCGGTATAGCCGCCGCCGCCCAGATGCAGGCGCAGGTTGTCGATGCCCAGCGCATCCAGCGACTGGTCGCCGTCCACGTCGAGAGCCAGTTCGACGATGGAGGACTCACGGGAGTGGCGCGCCTCCACGCCGGCATGCATCAGCGGATAGAGCGCCACGTCGTGGCAGATACGGAAGCGACAGGCGGTGCCGTCGATGGGGCGCGCCGCCAGCGTGGTGCCGGCGGCCACCTCCTGGCGTCCGCTCAAGGCACCCTTGTTGGGCGTGAACTGCATGATCGTCATGCTCGGCACCGGGCGCAGATAGTTGGGCCACAGCATGGAGATCAGCGAGTGGGTCAGCTCGGGGAACTCGTCCTCGACCTTCTCGCGCATGCGTCCGGTGAGAAAGGCGAAGCCTTCCAGCAGGCGCTCGACGTCCGGGTCCGTGCTGCGCTCGGAGAGGAAGCGGCTGAGGCCGGGGTTGGCCTCGGCGAACTCCCGCCCCTGCAGCTTCAGGTAGTCGAGCTCGTCCCGGTAATAACGATTGAGCATGCACGCCTCGCTTCCTGGCTGGGGCTAATCGGCTTGGGTACTCAGTTCAGGCACTGGTAGCGTTTGTCGTTGAGCAACAGATCGATGGTGGCCTGGCCCTGGTCGCGCCCGAGATCCACCGTGGCGTGCACCTGGAAGCGCAGCTGCAAGGGGTCGCTGCCACGCGGCAGCGACTCCACTTCCACCTGCCGCACACGCGGCTCGAACCGCTCGATGCACTGGCGTATGGCACGCTGGATGTTGCGTTCCAGATCGAGCACGCCGATAGTCGCGTCGTTGAAGTCGAGAAGCCCCAGCTCCGGGGCACATTCGCTGTGCCCCGGGTGGCTGTTGAGCAGATCGACCAGATGGCGCTTGATGGACTCGACGATCTCGGCAAGGCTCGCCTCGGCGCCGCCGGCTTCCGGTCGCTCGGGAGTCGCCAGACGCTCGAACAGCCGATTGCCGAGCACGCCACCACGGTGGATCGTCATGGCCGCGTCCTCCCCTTACTCCTTGTCCAGACGGCCCACCAGTGACAGCTCGAAGTTGGCGCCCATGTACTTGAAGTGCGGACGCACGGCCATGGAGACCTGGTACCAGCCCGGATCGCCCTCGACGTCGGAGACCTGAATCGAGGCGGCCCGCAGCGGACGACGACTGCGCACCTCGGCCGGGGGATTTTCCTGGTCGGCAACGTACTGGCGAATCCACACGTTGAGCTCGCGCTCGAGATCCTGACGCTCCTTCCAGGAGCCGATCTGCTCGCGCTGCAGCACTTTGATGTAGTGAGCCAGGCGGTTGATGATGAACATGTAGGGCAACTGGGTGCCGAGCTTGTAGTTGGTCTCGGCGGCCTTGCCCTCGGGGGTGTTGGGGAAAACCTTGGGCTTCTGCACCGAATTGGCGGAGAAGAAGGCGGCGTTGTCGCTGCCCTTGCGCATGGTCAGCGAGATGAAGCCCTCTTCGGCCATCTCGAACTCACGGCGGTCGGTGACCAGCACCTCGGTGGGGATCTTGGCCTGCAACTGGCCCAGCGCCTCGTAGGTGTGCACCGGCAGGTTCTCCACCGCGCCGCCGCTCTGCGGGCCGATGATGTTGGGGCACCAGCGGTACTTGGCGAAGCTGTCGGTGAGGCGCTCGGCGAGCAGGTAGGCGGTGTTGCCCCACAGATAATGCTCGTGGCTCTCGCTGACCGTCTCGCGGTAGTGGAAGGTCTTGACCGGGTTCTCCACCGGGTCGTAGGGCATGCGCAGCAGGAAGCGCGGGGCGGTCAGCCCTAGGTAGCGGGCGTCCTCGGACTCGCGCAGGCTGCGCCAGCGGGCGTACTTGGGCCCTTCGAAGATCGCCTTGAAGTCCTTGATGTTAGGCAGCTCCTGGAAGCTGTCGATGCCGAAGAAGCTCGGCGCCACCGAGGAGAGGAACGGCGCGTGTGCCATGGCGCCCACGGCGGCGGTGAACTGCAGCAGCTTGATGTCGGGGGTCGAGGGCGAGAAGTCGTAGTTGCCGATGATGGCACCCACCGGCTCGCCGCCGAACTGACCGTACTCGGTCGCGTAGACGTGCTGGTAGAGCCCGCTCTGGCTGAGCTCCGGCGCGAACTCGAAGTCCTCCAGCAGCTCTTCCTTGGTGGCATGCAGCAGGTCGAGCTTGATGTTCTGGCGGAAGTCGGTGCGGTCGACCAGCAGCTTGAGCCCGCGCCAGGCCGATTCGATCTGCTGGAAGCCACGGTCGTGCAGGATCTCGTCGACCTGACTGCCGATCTTGCGGTCGAGCTCGACGATCATGCGGTCCACCACCGCCTTGTTGACCTGCGGCGCCGCGTCGTCGCTGCGCAGCAGCTCGGCAATGAAGGCGGCCACGCCCTGCTTGGCGATGTCGTAACCGTCCTCGGACGGCGCCAGGCGGGTCTGCGCCATCACCTGATCGAGAAGGGAGCCCTCGGCCTGGGCCCCGGCGGCCTGTCCCTGCGTCTGTGCCATTTCGCTCATTGTACGTGCCTCGAATCTTTTGCCTGGCCGGGAACTTCATGCGCTTGTGAGCGCGCTCCCGGAATGCCTCTGTGACGCTGGAGCCTCAGCTCTTGGCGTCGTCGCGAGTGTCCAGCAGCTCGAGTTCGGCGAGCAGCTGCGTACGCGCCTCGTCGCTCTCCATCAGCTTCTGCAACTGGTCACGGAACGCAGGGACGTTGCCCAGCGGGCCCTTGAGCGCCACCAGCGCCTCGCGCAGCTCGACCAGCTTGCGCAGCTCGGGCACCTGGCGTGCCACGCTGTCGGGAGTGAAGTCCTCGAGCGACTTGAATTCGAGGTTGACCGGCAGGTCGCCGGCGTCCTCGCCCTCCTCAAGGCGATTGGGCACGCTGGCGGTCAAGCTGAGACCGGCTTCGCGCATTACCGACTTGAAGTTGTTCTTGTCCACCGAGAGCTTTTCCCGCGCCTCGATCGGCGTGGCCTCGGCACCCCCCTTGAAGTCGCCTACCACCAGCAGCTTGAGCGGCAGTTCGGTTTCCGCCTGCTGATCGCCGGTAGCCGGCACATACTTGATGTTGATGCGCTCTTTCGGCGCAACGGTTCCTTCCTTCGCCATTGGAGAAGCTCCCTGATGGACCGCCTTGTTTGGAATCGCAACAGCTGAATCGCTACAGCTGCGTCGACAACGCACCACGCCCTGTCCGCATCAGCCCACACTCAGTCAGGCAGATGCGGTCAGCATTCAGGTGAGAAGCGTTATCGCCCTTGCTCGTGAGGCGAGAGAGTAATCAGGCTTGCGGCATGTGCCAAACGGCCCGATCGGCCGAGTGACGGTTACAACAGGGATACAGAGTGTCGTTTCGGCTTACACGTAACCTGCCACAACTCCCGTGGTGACGCGGGTCGTTCCCGGGCGCAGGCCATTACTTACATGAGGGAGAGCGAATGAACTACAAGCCTGTAGGAGATTGCTTACACGAATATAAGAAATATAGGGCAAATTGATACGCCATTCGCTTCACCTCGAAGTACGATGAATGACGCTGGCAGTACGAGAAGAACCAGTACCCCACAAACGAATCGGCCGAGCATGCGCCCGGCCGATTCCCTTCCCCGCGGCAAAGACCTCAACCCAGACGTGCGCGAATCGCCGCTTCGATACCGGCAGCATCGAGGCCACACTCGGTCAGCAGTTCGGCGGGCTTGCCGTGCTCGACGAAGGTGTCGGGCAGGCCCAGGTTGAGCAGCGCCACCTGCACGCCCTCGGCGGCAAGCAACTCGTTCACGCCGCTGCCGGCGCCGCCGGCTACCGCATTCTCCTCCAGGGTGACCAGCAGCTCGTGGTCGGCGGCGGCGGCCAGAATCGCCTCGCGATCGAGCGGCTTCACCGAGCGCATGTTGAGGTGCGTGGCATCGAGGGATGCGGCCACCTCGGCCGCCGGGCCGTTGAGGCTGCCGAAGGCGAGCAGGGCGACCCGCTTGCC
>NZ_BAEU01000028.1:0-3680 GCF_000246875.1 Halomonas sp. KM-1 | reverse complement strand
CGGCCAGCCGCTCGAAGCCGCGACGCAGCCCCTCACGATTGATCTCCGCCAGCAGCGCGGCGCTGCGCGGCCCCACATAGCGCCCGGTGTTGTGCAGCAGGGCGGTGAAGATCATGCCGCTGCGCAGGCTGTCGTAGCTGAATTCGGTCGTGGCCAGCAGCCAGGCGTCCTGCAGCAGCTCGACCAGCAGCGGCGAGAAGCTCGGCGTGGTGACGGCCAGATCCCGCGGCGGGCGGGTCTCCTCGGCCAGCCGCGCGCGCAGCTCGTGGAGGTCGACGCCCTGCCCTTCGAGCAGGCAGCGCAGGTCGCACAGCGGCTGATCGATCAGCGCCAGCAGCAGGTGGCCGGCAGTGACCTCGGGGGCCTGCTGCTCGGCACACAGCACCGCGGCCTGCTCCAGGCCTTGACGGGAAACGGCATTGAGGCGGCCGATGAGCGCGGGAAGCTCTACCCTGAGCATGGGATCTCCTAACGGTAAATCTGATCGAGAAGGGTACCGACCTGGGCCGCTTGCTGATCGAGCGTCCAGGCGAAGCCCAGGTAGGCGCCAACCATGGCGACGGCGAACAGTGCGAACACGCCCCACACCGGCATGCCGCGACCGCGATGGCGGCGTCCCGGCATGACGTTGTCGAGCGGCCGGGTCAGACTGTCCTCAGGGGTGTCGCTGAGGGACGCCAACTGGTCGCCGAGGGTGCGCACGATGTGCTCGTACTCCTCGCGGCCGTGGTCCATGACCTTGTAGCGCCCCTCGAAGCCGAGACACAGGCAGAGGTAGATGAACTCCAGCATGTCGCGGTAGCGCTGCGGCTCCTGCTGCAGTCGGGCAAGAATCGAGAAGACCTTCTCGCCGCCCCAGGTCTCGTTGTGGAAACGCGTCAGCAGCGAGTGCTCGGCCCAGCTGCTCTGGTGCCCCCAAGGCGTGCCCATCACCGCCTCGTCGATGAACGAGCAGAGCACGTAGCGGAAGGCCAGCAGCGTGGGCCGGTCGTAGCCCTGCTCGGTGAGCTCCACCTCGATGGCCGCGATCTCGTCGACCACCTGGCGGTAGAGCCGGTCGAGATCGTCCATGCCGTCGAGCTGGCGCACCCGCAGCACCATGCCCAGCAGCGAACTGGCGGCGTCGGCCAGCGGGTTGAGGTTGTAGCCGCGCAGGCGGAACCAGTACTCCTCGTCGGCGTCGAGCTGTTCGGCATGGCTGTGGATCAGCCGCTCCAGCCCGCGCTCGTCGATGCGGTCCTCATGGCGAGTGGGGGCATAGCGCGCCACGGCGCCAGCCTCGGGTTCGTATCGCGTGGTGGCAAGTTCTTGCATGGCTTAGCTCCTGATCGCCCAGAACTGCATTTCGAGCCCGGGGAATTCGCCCGCCACGTGGAAGGCGAAACCGCTGGCACCGTCGAGCATGCTCCAGGCCTGGCTCTGCCGGTCGAGACGGAAGTAGCTGTAGCCGGCGTGGTAGGGCAGTTCGCGCGGGGCCACCGGCAGCGGCTCCAGCGGCACGCCGGGCAGCTGCAGGCTGATGAGGTCGCGGATGCGCTCCACGCTGGCCACCTTGGTCTGCTGCAGGAACAGCTTGCGCAGCCGCTCGTGGGGCATGTCGGCACGCACCGCGAGGATGAAATCGGCGCTTTCGAGCAGGGCCGGATCGGCCAGCGGTGCCACCAGCAGGCCGTAGCGGCGCGACTGCAGCTGGATCGCCAGTGCGCGCGGCTCGAGCACGGTGGAGAGCGCCTGACGCAGGCTCTGCATCAGCATGCGGAAGGCCCGCTCGGGGTGGTCGTGGTCGTAGGCCGGATACTCCGGCGGCAACCGCGACTCGTCGGTGAATGTCACCAGTTCACTGGCGGTCTCCAGCATGGTGGCGAACAGCCGCTCCGGGTGCAGATGACCCAGGCGCGCCAGGTGCTGGAAGCGCGGCTGGGCGCGGTTGAGCAGCTGCAGCAGCATGAAGTCGGAGACGTCGGCCACGCCGGCCTGGTGCGGCGAGGCGAGGCGATGAGCGATATTGCGCGCGCGTTCGCGCATCAGTCCGGCCATCTCGCCGACGAAGCGCTGCAGCACCGGCGCCGCCTGCACGTTGAGCAGCGTGGGAATGAACTGCTCGTCGAGCACCAGACTGCCGTCGGGGCGCCGCTCATGGATGCGCGCTACCGCCAGACAGGTGTAGGCGCTGCGGTCGTCACGCTCGAGCAGCAGCCTGGGTGCGACCCGGGCGACATCGAGAATGGCGGTATCGCCATCGCGGGAGTGCAGGTCGCGTACGCTGCGCTGGGCCAGGCGATAGCGGGTCGGCAGGTCGTCGTCGGGCCAGCGCACCTCGCCCACCGCATCGGTGGCCAGCGGCAGGCAGAGGTAGACGAGCTGGTTGGCGATACCGGCGTCGTCGATCTCCAGCGGCTGCGGCTCGATGTCGTCTTCGGGCAGCAGGAAGGCCGTACCGTCGGGCATCACGCCGCTGGCACGGCTGATGGCGATGCGCCCGAAGCTCAGGTACTCGGCGTTGAGCTCCAGGGTCTGGAAGCCGTACAGGGCGTGGCTGATGCCGCGCAGGCGTGTCTCGAGCAGGCCCTCGAGGCTGCGCTGCTGCTGCTGGAAGTGCTGCGGCTTGATGAACAGCCCTTCGCTCCATACCACTCGGTTGCGGCTGGCCATCAGTCTTCCTTCCTCAACTCGGCCTCGTCGGCGCGCAGGTGCACCAGCAGGTGGTAGTCCTCACTGCGCGAGGCGACCCGGACCACCTTCTTCCATTCGGTCTGGTCGGGGTTGTTGTAGAAGGCGATCAGCCCGATGTAGCGGGTCTCTTCGTCGATGTCGAACGGCTCGTAGAACTTCCACTGCCCCGGCAGCAGGGTGAAGTCGTCATGCGAGAGATAGTTGGTGCCCAGGGCGCCTTCCAGATCGTTGAGCAGCTGCTGGTGGTCGGCCGCCATCAGCATTGAGTCGTCCTTGAGCTGCAGGATCTGGAAACGCAGCGGCGTACCCTCGCCCTCGAAGTTGGGATTGACGTCGGGCTCGGCGAGCATGGCCAGATCGACCCGAGTCGGGCGGTCTTCGGGGTGGCCCACCGGGATCGAGGGATCGCGAATCACCTGCCAGGTCTTGCCGATGGTGGTACAGCCGCTGAGAACCAGCGCCAGCAGCAGCACCGCCAGCCACGTCAAGGAGCGCCCCGAGGCCTTGCTTGCGCGCAAAAGTCTTGTACTCATGTTTCCTGCGTCCCGTCTTGTTGTGTTCACTTGGCTTCGCGCTGCTGACGTCGCACCGATTGGTCGTAGGCCTGCTCGAACACCTCCCAGAACAGCTTGGCGAAGCCCTGCTGACGGCCGGAGTTGAGCTCCTGGTAGTAATGGCGATACATCTCCCACGCCCAGCTGCCCTCGTCGTCGAGACGGTTGCCGGCGCCGCGATAGGCGTGGAAGCGTTTGAGCAGGGCGTCGGGAGCGAAGGCATCGAGGATCGCCTGCAGCGCCTCGCCGATGGCCTCCTCCACCGCCGCCTGATGCTGCCCCTGATGGGTCAGGCACTCGGTGACGGCCGCCGGCGCCGAGAGGTGCACCGGGCTGCGGCGGGCGGAGAACATCGTCTCTACCGTCTCGCGGTAGGGTTGGCCGAGGCGCAGCGGGTTGTCCTCGATCGGCTGCAGGCGACGGTCGCGCAGCGGATAGCGGCTGTCGTCCTGG
>NZ_BAEU01000029.1:0-5396 GCF_000246875.1 Halomonas sp. KM-1 | reverse complement strand
CTCGCGATACTCCGCCACCCGGTCGGCGGCGGGCGGTGCCAGCTCGGAGCGGACGCCGTCGCGGGTGGCCGGCAGCGCCTGGATGGCATGCCAGATGGCGTGACGCCGCAGCCGATAGCCGAGCGGGTCGCTCGGGCTCTGCTCGTTGAGGAAGTCGGCCATCTTCAGCAGAGCCTGCCGGTTGCCGCGCTCGTTGCCCGCTTCCAGACGCATCTCGGGCAGCTTGGCCGTGGGCGCAGAGGCACCGCTCGGCGCGGTACTTGGCGAAGCCTCTTCCCGCGACGGCGCGGCGGTGGACGCCGCGGCCTGGCTGGGGCGGGCCTGACGCAGCAGCCGCTGCAGGTCCACCAGCGGCTCATCGGGCAGTTCGAGCCCACGGGCCGCCGCCAGCAGCGCCTCCAGGGCGCCCTCGCAGGCCTGGTGCTCGTCGGCGGCGTTGTCGAAGTCGAGGGTTTCCGCCAGCGTCAGCGCGCGCTGGGCGAACTGGAGGAACAGCCGTGGCCGCAGCCGCTCGCCCTGCACGCCGGCATAGGGGTAGGCCTGGTTCCACCAGCCTTCGAGACTGCCGGCAAACAGCCGCAGCGAGAGGGCGAAGCGCACGCCGTCGCCGCCACGCTGCAGGCAGTGCAGCAGGTGGCCCAGCACCTTGAGGTCCTTGCCGGTTTCGCTCAGCAGGCGCACGGCGCGGGTCTCGGCGCCCTCCCAATCGACACCGCCGTGCTGCAGCGAGCCGATCTTCATCATCTCCTCGTCGAGCCAGGCATAGTCGGCGCTGTCGACCACGGGCCTGCCCACGCCCTCCGGGGGAAGCGCGGCCAGCAGGCCTTCCAGCTGTGTCTCGTTGACGATTCGCATCTCTACCTCACCAGCGACAGGCGTCGCGCAGCGGCTGAATCGCCTGGCGCAGCCCGGCGGTCTCGAAACGCAGGCCGTCGAGAGTGGCCTGATCGCTGCCCAGCACCAGTTCGTCGGCGTCCAGCAACTGCTGCAGCGTGGCGATGGCCGGCAGCCCCCGGCCCCCGCTGACCACATAGCCGCCGTCGCGGGCCTGCCATACCTGCTCCAGTTCGCGTCCGCCGGCCCGCAGGCGCACCTGCACCCGGGGCGCGTCCAGCGCCTGAGGCAGGTGGAGCTGGAAGCGGGTGATGGTCTTCTCGCAGGCGATCACCAGCTGCGGCCGCGGCGGCACGCTGCCCAGCGCCGGCGCGCTGATGCGAACGTCCTCGCCCTCCTCGCGCACCAGCAGGCCCATCTCGTCGCCTTCGCGCTCGGCCTCCTGGGCGTTGATCGCATGCCACAGGGCGGGGCGAAGGTCTTCGCTCATTGTCTCTTCGTCGAGGGTCAGGAACAGAGCGTCGTAACAGCCCAGCCGCTCCAGGCGCGAGGACTCGGCCGCGCACTCGCGGGCCTGGGCCACCACGGCCTCGGCGGTGTCGCCCCAGGCGTCGGCAACAACGATCAGGCTCACGGCCAGCGCCAGCCACGGCGCGCGGCGGAAAACAGAGGTCGAACTCATTTGGCATCCAGTTCCAGCAGTCGGCACTTGTGTGCCAGGGTGCGCTTGGGCAGGCCGAGGCTCTCGGCCGCCAGGGCGCGGTTGCCGTCGAACAGCAGCAACCGCTGGCGAATCAGTTCCGCCTCGTAGTCGCGCAGGGCGCGACGCAGGTCCTTCACGCTTTCGGCGTTCGCCTTGGCGGGCGCCGTCGAGGCGCTGCCATCGTCATCGCCCTGCGCCTCGCCATCGGCCTGGGCCGGCAGCGCCTCGGGGGCGACATCCTCGCCGGGGCGGGTCATGGCGCAGGCGTAGTCGATCAGGTTCTTCAGCTCACGCACGTTGCCCGGGTAGTCGCGCTCGCGCAGTTGTCGCAGCGCGGCCGGGGTGATGCCCATCTCGCCGCGTCCCTCGCGGGTGCAGAAATCGGCGACGAAGGCTTCGGCCAGCTCGGCGATGTCCTCGCTGCGTTCGCGCAGCGGCGGCAGGGTCAGCGGGAACTGCCCCAGCCGGTAGTAGAGATCGGCCCGGAAGCGCTGGTCGCGAATCCGTTCGCGCAGCGGCTGGTGGGTGGCCGCCACCAGGCGCAGATCGGCGCGCCGCTCCTCGCTCGAGCCCAGCGGCCGGTAGCGGCCGTTCTCCAGCACCCGCAGCAGCTTGGCCTGCAGCGGCAGCGGCATGTCGCCGATCTCGTCGAGAAACAGGGTGCCGCCGTCGGCCTGGCTGATCAGCCCTTCGCGGGCCCGGTCGGCCCCGGAGAAGGCGCCCTTGACGTGACCGAACAGCTCCGACTCCAGCAGCGACTCGGGGATCGCCGCGCAGTTGATCGCCATGAAGGCGCCTTCGCGCCGTCCCGAGAGCCGATGGATGGCGCGGGCCACACGATCCTTGCCGGTGCCGGTCTCGCCCTGCAGCAGCACCGCCAGGTTGGTTTCCGCTGCCCGTACCACCTGGCTGCGCAGCGCCTGCATGGCCTTTGATCCACCCAGCAGATCCGCGGCCAGCCGCTCGGCCAGGGCCTGGCGACGGGCGCCGTCGCTCAACTGAGCCAGCGACTGACGCAGGCTCGCCTCACGCTGACGCTCGCCCTGGTGGCGGGTCAGCCCCGCCCACAGTCGGCACAGCAGCGCCTCGAAGGCAGCGAACTCGCCGTCCGCCTCGAGCCGGGCGAGGGTGGCCGCTTCCCCGGCCATGGCCAGGGCACCGAGCCACTCGCGCTTGCCGTCCAGCGCCCGCAGCGGACGCACCACCAGCTGCAGCCCACCGGAAAGCGCTGCCACCTGAGCCTGGAAGTCGGCGTGGTCGAGCCGCGAACGCGCCTCCAGCAGGCCAAGGCGCAGCGGCTTGCCCTGACGAATGGCATGGGCATAGGGGTGACGGAAGTCGTCGCAGTCGAAGCGCACGTCACTACCGTCGCCACCCAGCCAGCGGCCGCTGCCGTCGAGGTAGAGACAGCTGACCCAGGCCAGCTGATGGCTGGCCTGGAGAATGCCGCTGGCGCAGGCGCGCAGCTCGGCGGGCGAGGCGCTTTCGACCAGCGCCAGCGCGCGCGCCATGCCGTCGAGGCCGGGCCCCGTCGGCAGGTCGCCTTCGCACCAGCGCATGTCGATCGCCTTCGCCGTCATCGTCTACACCACCTCCGCGGTAAAGGCGCCCGCCTCGTCGACGCCCAGGGCCACCCGGGTCACCGGCTCGCGCCGCGCCATGCGGTCGAGCAGCGCCCGCGACACCGGCGGCAGCAGCTCGCCGTCGATCACCGACTCGAGCATGCGCGCGCCGTTCTCGCTGCGGGTGGCGCGCACGCAGATGGCGTCGCGCAGGGCCTCGTCGAGCACCACTTCGGCCTGACGGTGGCGCGAGCGGATACGCTCGGCCAGGGTGTCGAGCTTGGCCGCCACGATGTCACGCAGGGTGTCGGCGCCAAGCGGGAAGTAGGGCACCACTTCCATGCGCGCCAGCAGCGCCGGCTTGAAGAAGCCCGCCAGCACCGGGTAGAGCGCATCGTCCAGCGCCGCGGGGTCGTCGGCGTGGGCGACGATGGCCTCGTAGCCGAGGTTCGAGGTGAGGAAGAACACCACGTTCTTGCAGTCGATCAGGCGCCCTTCCCCATCGGCCAGCTCGCCCTTGTCGAAGGCCTGGTAGAACAGGTTGAGCACGTCCGGGTGGGCCTTCTCGACCTCGTCGAGCAGCACCACCGAGTAGGGCCGCTGACGGATCGCCTCGGTCAGCAGACCGCCCTCGCCGAAGCCCACGTAGCCCGGCGGCGAGCCGATCAGCCGCGACACGGTGTGCTTCTCCTGGTACTCGGACATGTTGATGGTGGTGAGGAACTGGCGACCGCCGTAGAGACGCTCGGCAATCTGCACCACGGTCTCGGTCTTGCCCACGCCGCTGGGGCCGACCAGCAGGAAGGCACCCAGCGGGCGGCCGGGACGGCGCAGATCGGCACGAGCGGTGAGCAGGTGGCGATGCACGCGCTCGATGGCCACGTCCTGGCCCTGCACCAGCCGACCGAGATGCTCGGGCAGCTCGGTGAGACGGGTCAGCTCGTCGCTGGTCATGCGCTCCACCGGCACGCCGGTCCAGTCGCCGATGACCTGGGCGATCTGTGCCTCCTCGACGCTGGCGTTGACCAGGGCGAACTCCTGCTGCAGCTCGGCCAGGCGCGCCTCGTGGCGAGCCAGGGCTTCGTGCGGATCTTCTGCTGCTGCGACGGCGACCTCATCGGCAGCCTCGCCGGCGCTCTCTTCAGGGCTCTCGGCGACACCTGCTTCAAGGCCTTCTTCAAGATCATCCTCAGAGTTCGCGCCAGCGGCATCCGCTGCCGTCACGCCTTCGCTGGCCACCTCGGTCTCGGCAGCCGCAGGCTCGGCGTCAGCGTCGTCATTGCCCGCTTCGAGCAGCTGACGATGCAGCGCGATGATGGCGTCGACGCACTCGCGCTGGTCGATCCAGGCCGCCTCGAGCCGCTCGACCTCTTCTTCCAGACGTGCCAGGCGGGCGTCGAGTTCGGCTTCGCGGGCCGGGTCGGGGCTGCGCCCCAGTAAGCGTTCGCGGTCGAGCTGCTCGCGCTCGCGCTGGGCGGAAATGTGCTCGCTCTTGAGGTGGCTGAGCCGGCGCGGCGGAGTGTCCAGCGCCTGGGAGAGCCGCGCACAGGCGGTATCGAGCACGTCGATGGCCTTGTCGGGCAGCTGGCGGCCGGCCAGGTAGCGCGCCGAAAGCTCGGCGGCGGCGCGCAGGCCGCTGTCGCCGACCAGTACGCCGTGGGCGTTCTCGTAGGTGTCGCGCAGGCCGCGCAGGATCATCAGCGCCTGGTCGACGCTGGGCTCGGCCAGGGCCACCGGCTGGAAGCGCCGGGACAGCGCCGGGTCCTTCTCGAAGTACTTCTTGTACTCGCGCCAGGTGGTGGCGGCGATGGTGCGCAGCTCGCCGCGAGCCAGGGCCGGCTTGAGCAGATTGGCAGCGTCGCCGCCGCCCTCCTGGTTGCCGGCACCGATCAGGGTGTGGGCCTCGTCGATGAACAGCAGGATCGGCCGGGGCGAGGCCTTGACCTCTTCGATCACCGCCTTGAGGCGCTTCTCGAACTCGCCCTTGACCGCGGCGCCGGCCTGCAGCGCGCCGAGATCGAGACTCATCAGCTCGACGTCGGCCAGCGCCGAGGGCACGCGACCTTCGACGATGCGCGCGGCGAGACCCTCCACCACGGCGCTCTTTCCCACCCCGGCATCGCCGATGACGATGGGGTTGTTCTTGCGCCGGCGGCCGAGGATGTCGAGCATCTGATCGATTTCCGGATCACGGCACAGCACCGGGTCGAGCTCGCCGCGACGGGCCTGCTCGGTAAGCGAGGTGGCGAAGCGTGCCAGGGCGCTGTCGCCCTGGGCGGCCTGGGCCGGGCGGTTGG
>NZ_BAEU01000030.1:0-13881 GCF_000246875.1 Halomonas sp. KM-1 | reverse complement strand
AGTTATCGCCAGGCCGTCAATGACATGGCTGGCCAATTTTTCAACCGGTCACGCGTCCAAAAATATCGGGAAGGGTAGAAATGGCGCGCCGCTCCTAAACGATAGAAGGGGCTTTTTCTCAAAGAGAGAAACAGCCCCTTAGTAACCCAAGTGTGGATAACTCTCTTCTTTAACTATCCGAAGCACAGCTAAGCCACCACTCCTTGCCGACGATAGGCCTCGCTGAAGATCTCCTCGATGGAACTGAGGGGATTCTCCGCGCGTAGTCGGCGCACCTCGGCCGACAAACGTACCAGCTCCTCGCTGGGCTTGGCCCACTGCTCTTTGGGAAGTGGCTTGGACCACTTTTCCACTTCCGCCGGGCGCAGCTTAGGGCGGCTCTTCATCAGCCGCTTGACTTCCCACTCGGTCAGGTAACCGGGCAGATTCCACAGTTCGATGACATGGTAGGCATACCAGAAGAAAGTGAAGATAGGCCCCACTTCCCCATTGGCCCGGCGCTCGAGCATCCGACGGCGCGCATTGCGCAGTGTATGGACACCTTCCCAAGGTGGATCGTCCTTGCCCCTTGGCAGGTGGGGATCCTGAATCTCGTGCAGCGAGTGGACTTCATACTCCATATAGGCGCGGATCGCTTCCCAGTTGCTGATCGCCAGGGGCAATCCCGCCGCCATGTACTCAAGCTTCAGCCACTTGCCCGTCTCCGGGTGGGCGTACCCAACCCCCATGCCGTACTGCTGCTGCACGCCATACTGAGTGGCTCCACGAGCTTCTACCACCCAGGCCATCAAGGACTCCCAAGGCACGTAGACGACTTCCTGCGTATCAGAGAGGGTAAAGCAGACTTCTCTACGCTGGCGATGGAAGCGGACGGGAATGCTTCGCTTCAAGTCCTGGATACCCATATAGTAGCCTAAATACATTAACAACAATGGAACCAACCCACCTAACGTTCCCAGCCAGAAAAATATCTTATATAAAAAATGAAATTTTCGGGCGATATGCCAGGCATAAGAAAAAAATAAGCGCTGGAAAAACCAAGACACATAGCAACAAAAACCCACACCACCCAGCGATAATCATCTGCCATCCAAAGACATTCGGCCACCCGCCCCCGAAATCCAGCCAAGTATCGTTGAACTCGCTTACGGCCTTGTTCATATCCAAAGGCGGCTGGCCCGTCGATAAGGGCAACGGCGCCAGATAGGTAATCCTCCCCCCCAGGAATCACCTGTGTATCACCCGAACGGGGATGCTGGGAGGGGTCGGGTCCAGAAAAGCCCTTGCGCTGTTTGGCCATCGTCAGGCTTCGACTCCCTGGCGACGATAAGCCTCGGCGAACACTTCTTCGATGGACTGCTGCGGATCGCGCTGGCGAATCCGCCGAACCTCTTCCGACAAACGCATCAGCTCCTCGCTTGGCTTGGCCCACTGCTCTTTAGGTAGTGGCTTGGACCATTCCTCCACCTCGGGCAACTTGTACTGTGGCCGCTGCCGCTGGATGTTTCGGTGCTCCCGCTCAGCCAGATATCCCGGCAGAGTCCACAAAGACAGTGCGTGGATGAAGTACCATCCCACCGCGTAGAGATAGCGCCAGAAAGAGGGCCGTTCACGCAGGCTGTTGTGGAGCTTACGGCGAGCATTGCGGATGGTATGAACGCCCTGATGAGGTGGGTCGCCCGGAGCCCGCAGGCCAAGGGGATCCTGCACCTCATCCAGGCTGTGCAACTCGTATTCCATATAGGCACGCAGCACTTCCCACTCGCCGAGGGAGAGAGCCATGCCTGGGGTCAGACCCTCGCTCTTGAGCCACTTTCCTGTCTTAGGGTGAGCGTAACCAATTCCCAGCCCGTATTGTCGAGTGGTACCGTACTGAGTCGCTCCATGTCCCTCCACCGCCCAGGCCATCAGCGACTCCCAGGGCACAATGACCGGCTGCTCGACCTCATGCTGCAGACGCTGCTCCTTGACAATAAAGCATACCTCGCGGCGCTGGCGATGAAAGCGGATGGGAGTAGCCTTCAGGCGTTCCCGATGCATGCCTCGCATGGTCCACCACGACATTAGGAGACCAGCCCCCCCGCCGAAAGACGCCACAACCAGTAGGATCTGATACCCTTGCCAGTCCATAACAGAAATCAGTAGCAGGGGAATCAGCACAAGGCTAAAAAAAACTCCAAATATAGGGATGCCTATGGCCAACTGGTAACCAAAAACGCTAGGTGGCCCAGCGCCATAATCGAGCCAAGTATCGTTTAGGCTACTGATGGCTTGGCTAAAGTCCACTGGTGGCATACCAGTGGGCAATGGCAACGGTGCCAGATAGGTCACCTTGCTGGTACCAACGCGTTCGGTATCGCCGGCTCGGTGGGGTTGACCCGGCGTTGGTTCTGGAAGCTCTACGGTGTGTGCCTTTTTCGCCATTAGATGCTCAGTCATTACTGGTGGCTAGGACCACGATGGCCCGGCCGTCGATTTCATACCAATCGCCATTTGTGAAGTTGGGATTGAGCCCAGCTTCCGGCATATGGCGATGGCTGCTGCCGGTATCTCGTCCATGGCGTGGACGGATTAGGATATACTGCTCATCGTTGCGGCGTTCTCCCTCTTCATCCAGACGTGAGTAACGTACTCCCACTACATAACGCACCTTACCGCGCTCTTCAGTGGGCGTTTCTCCGCTCACTACCAAGCCAGCGTGCTGCTGTGGGCGGGTGGCGCCGACCATGCTATTTGCCCAGGTTTCGGTAATTTCTTCCCAGCGGGACGATGTCCAGCGGCCACGTCGACCGGCCGGCGTCAGTCTCCACACCCTCAGCGCCAAGCGCAGCGGTGGCTCACCCCCTAGGGCCTCAAGCATGGCCGGCGACACGTTGGGCATATGCAGGGCTATACTATACTGGGTTGGATTACGAATGCCTTCGGTCAGACTATCGAACCAAGCAGGCATTACGGTCTCGCCATAATGCGCTTCGACCACGGCATGCGTGGGTTGCAGCACTTCCTCTAAGGCCTGCAGATAGTGTCTCAGCGGCTGGCCATCATCTGGTTCTTGATAGTCGTTGCCCCAAGGAGAGTCCAGCAGCCACTGGTCGTGTTTGCTCAGGTTGTAGCGGTTGTACATCCAAGTACCGGCCAGTTCCAGGGCAGTAAAAGCCAAGCCTATCAGGTTGACTCGCCAGAAAAGACTACCTAGTCGCGCCCCGGCGGAGGCCCAGGTCGTTACACCTTGCCTTATTTCACCGCCGACGCGGAGCGTGGTTGTAAAGCCATATCCATGGGAGCCCATCATACCAAGATTCCCTACCATAGCCGTAGACGCACCCAGTTGAGCCCGCGACTGTCCACTACGCACCGCCTCGACAAGGTTACCACTATTATTGGCAAGCCCCAGCCCCGCAGCCAAAAAGCCTATAAAGTATCCTGCACCGCCCAAGCCAAAGTGCATCCTTCCCAGTTGTGCACTGACCGACCCGCTGCCCAACGCCTCCCCCAAGGCCCTTGCCTGTCGTTCTAAAACAGTTTGGCCAATTCCCTGAGCAGTCAGAAAGCCAGCCGCCCCAGTCGTGAAGGCAGCGTTAAATACATTCAACCAGGCTTGCCTACGTACCCCTGAGGGGGAGTGAGAGGGGAGTTGGTTTAACGCTCGCATGGCTTGCATCAGGTTCACCGCCTGTGCCACAAAAATAGCCAAGCTCAAGCCATCGCCAGTTACATTAATCACATTGGCAGTGCTCGAGATGCCCAAACGGAAGTTACGAATTAGTCGACTTACTTCACGCTGCTGAGCCGCTGGCAATACTACCGTAATACCAGCACGAGCTTTCCCAAGAGAGGAATCCTCAACTCCCGACATTACTCGAACTGCATCTTCATCTGGTGTCTCGACTGGGCTTATCGATTCAGCCAGCAGGGTTTCATATTGGCTCAAGGAAGCCTGAACATTTGCTCTTTCATTTTTCAGCTGCAAAACTCGCTGCGAGTTCTTCCCACTAGCCCGTTGAGTTTGGCGAATTTGGTTATTGAGTGAGCGTAAATTTTCACGAAGGCCTAAAACTCGCCTCAATGTACGCTCGAAAGCTGCAAGCTCTTCTACATTAGCAAAATGGAAATTCAGCTCGCCACGCCGTGCAGCATCGATCAATCGAGGCCCCAGTACCTTGGGCATTTCGCTGCTACGGAACAGCGCCTCGACACTGGGTAACTGTCCACGGCCATCCAGGGCCTCGGAAACCCCCGCCATCGCGCGCTCAAACCCCACACCTACGGCCGGTGCCAGGTTGGTGCGCACACTGTCGGCAGCAGCCTGAGTCTTTTCTTCCAAGGCAGCTACATCTGGTAGTTTATCCACCTCCATAGCAACCAATCGGTCAATCCATGAGGATGTTTCAGATAACACTTTATAGCCAGCGCCGTATAGACTTGCATAGTCTCGTATCAACGCTGTGCCGTCGGCCACCGAGAGAGCGTAGAACATTGGCCGGTCAAAATGGGGGTTGGCTTGAAGCCAAGAGAATATCCGATCATTGGCCGCATCACTTCGGCCTATATCACGGGTTACCGCGTACTCAGCTAGAAAAGCAGCTTTGATTTGCTCCTGATCACAAGAATCAAAATACCAAGCGGAAACCTGAAAGCGCGAATGACATAGCATCTCGACGCGATCATCGGTAATACGCTCAAGCAGCTCATTCCAGCGCGAAAGCTTTATACGCTGTTGCACCAAGAATTCATCCATCTCTTGGCGACGCACTAAATCATTGATACCTCTCTGACCCAGCCTAGCACCATGTTTCATATCATTAACTCGCCGACGCTGCTCTTGGCGAAGTTCGATCAAGTTATCAAGGTGAGGGTCAAAAAACTCAGCGTTGGTTGAAGCATTCAGCATCTGCCGCGTGCTTTCTCGATTCAGTATGGCTTGGCGCTGAGTCTCTAAGCGCAGCCGTTCCAAATCGGAAGAAACACCATGCCCAAAGCTCGGCCTTAGTGTTGAAATTTTCTCATCCAATGCTCTCAGCTCAGATTGTATTTCCTCGGAAAGATGGGCCTCATCCACTTCAGGCAGGGAGCCTTCATGGTTAAGATAGTCAGTCACTGCTTGGCGGGCGTCTTCATCGTCCAGGTCATCGAGATCGTTCCATAGCGCTTCGCGTTCTGTTTCTTTATCCAACTCAGCCAACGCATCTAGCGCCTCCTGAGTGAGCTCAGTTGCCGACTCTATGTAACTTCCTAATACATAGTCACGCTCTGTTCGACCATTTTTTTCTTTAGACCATTCGCTCAGCCACCCCACTACGTTGTCTTGGTACATCGCCAAGTCACGCATGACGCCGATGTCATCCCGCACCACCAGGCACAAGCACTCGTCACGGTCCTCGACCTCATGCTGCTTGAGCAGCTTGCCAAGACGAGACTTGTGGTAGTAATGGTCGTTTTCCCAGTGGTAGGCCTCGCCTTCCTGCTCATGGCCGCCTTCGGGCTGCTCCAACTCGGCATCTTCGGCGAATTCCGCGACCCACTCTTCTGCCTGAGCCGTGGTGATCAAGTGCTCGCCGCCCCCTGTGACGGGGTTGGCGCCCGAAAGATCGACTGCCTGCATGAAGGCATCACGATCCTCCTCGCTCTCCAGCACCTGGGTACGCTTGGTGTCGGTCCACTTCACTTCAGAGAAGCAAACGTAGAGGGTTCGATCCGTCTCGTATTCGAGCTTGCCACCGGTGATCTCATCACCCTGTTCACGAAACTCGTACTCGGCGAGTTCGTTGGTCTCACCATCGAGCACATAGAGATAGCCGTTACGCAGCAGGCGAATGCCCAGCGGCCGCGCACTCAGGGTGTAGGGCGTGGAGCATCCGGGTACCAGCTCCTCGACCAGGCCATAACGCAGCGGCAGCAGCTGCACCTTGCCGCTGATCAGCGGGCAGGTCGCGCCCTCCTCGCTATCGCGGCAGGAAAGCTCATAGGCGGCCAGGGCACCGTTGTCGCGGTCATCATTGGGTCGCTCGAAGGCAGACATGTGACATGCTCCCTATGTCGTAACGTAGGATTGTGAGGTTGTGGCCGCGCTCAGAGCAGCCTCGAGACGCTCGATTCCGCCCAGGCGTTTATCGCTCAACTCGTGATAAAGGGGTGTGTCGGTATGGCCATGCCACGTCAGGGTTCCTAGCCGGGCCATCAGGGTGCACAGCAGCGCCCATTCGCGAGGCGTGTTGAAGCCCATGTCGCGGGCTTCGCCGATAACCCGCTCAAGACAGGCATATCGCTGCGATTTCGCCGCGTCCGGCAACCAATCGTTGCAATGACGCTCGACGAAGCTCAGCAGTTGGCGTGTATCTCGACGCAGATCGCAGGCCTGGAGCCGGGCAAGCTGCACTTCCGACAGCCGGTAGCCTTCGCTGTCCAGTGCAATAGGGTCGGCTTGCACTTGAGCGGGCGAACCATAGCCCCACTCTTCCGTCACGGCATTGGGCACGACCAGTTGATCGATAGCCCCCCAAGGGACATGTGCCGGTGAGCTTTCAGCGGTTAGCAGAGCTGACATGACGGCTGGATCAGCCAGGCGCAGTAGCATCGGAACCCCGCTGGGGTGTACGACCTGCACCAGGCGGCGCAGATGATCGGCCAATTCAAGCAGGCTTGCTTGGCCGATTATGAGATAACCCCATTCCGGCTCGAGTCCCTCCGCGAGGAAACGCTGCAATACCGGGTCATCAGGACCAGATAGCCGCACAAGCCAGGGAGAAACGTTACTGACCGTCGCCCAAGGGGTTCCCGCATAGAGCAGATCGGCCTCCAATTGCCCCTCGGACCATTCATAAAGCCGACGCGGTAGTTCCTGGATACGCACGCCATCGAGCAGCAGATAAACGTGCTGCTCGACGGGCCAACGCCATGGGCCACCCGTCAGCCCTTGGGAAAGCGGCCAGCTCGCCATATCCGTCACGCGCTACCATCCTTTTCGCATACGGGACACAGCGCTTTCTGTTGCAGCAGCGCCGCTTGCTGAGGAGCCTGTATCGGGGTGAACTCAGGTGCCGCTTCCGCCTCCCGCGGCAGCGCCGGTGCCTGGGCGGCCTGGCCGCTGCCGGAGCCGGGGCTGCCTCCGGAGTTGATCTTGACCTGGCTACCGACGATGGTGACGCCGCTGGGGTCGAGCTTGACGAAGCTGCCTCCGGCCTTGAGGGTGATCTCGGCGCCGGCTTCGATCACCACCTTCATGCCCGCCTTGTGGTGGATCTCCTGGCCGGCTTCGACCAGTAGGGCGCGGCCGTATTTCTCGTGACGGCTGGCGTCGACGATGAGGTGGTCGTCGCCGTCGATCTGGGTGTGGCGGCTGCCGTGTACGGTCAGGTGATCGTCGGCGTGGATCTCGCCGATGCGGTCGTGGTACACGGTGAGGAAGCTGTCGTTGCCGATCTCTTCGGTGCGGTCGTTATTGGTCAGCAGCTCCAGGTCTTTCTGGGCGTGGAGCCAGATCTGCTCTTCGCCGGCCTGGTCCTCGAAGCGAAGTTCGTTGAAGCCTTCGCCTTTGTGACTCTGGGTGCGGATGACGGTACGCGTCTTGTGCGCCGGGAGTTCGTAGGGCGGCGTGTTGACGGCGTGGTAGGTGCGCCCGGTAATCAGCGGTTGATCCGGGTCGCCCTCGAGGAACGACACCACCACCTCATGCCCAATCCGGGGTATCGCCATGCTACCGTAGCCACCGCCGGCCCAGCCCTGGGAGACGCGCACCCACGCACTCGCCGTTTCATTGGGTTCGGCATAGCGATCCCAGGGGAACTGGACCTTGACCCGGCCGTGCTCGTCGCAGTAGATCTCTTCGCCCTCGGGGCCGACGACGAAGGCGATCTGCGGGCCGTCGACGCGGGGCTTGGCGTTGGGCGTGGGCCGCCAGGCGCGGTCGGCGGGGGTGAGGATCAGTTCGTTGTCGAACTTGGTCATCTGGCCTAAACCCGCCGCATCACTCTGCGTGACACCGTCTTCTTCCAGGGCCTGGGGCTGGCTGCCGGTGTGCTTGACCTTGACCACCTGCCAGTCGCGGTTGAGCTCACTGAGGTCGTGGTCGGTGAGGGTGAACTTAACCCCCGGGGCGAGCTCGGGCAGGTCGCTCTCGGCGGCGCAGGTCAGGGCGCCGCTTCTGAGGTGTTCGAGGCGGATGCGGGTGAAGGCATCGCCGGAGGCGTCGGCCTTGTAGCGCCCGGGGTAGTCGTAATGCTCGTAGTCGTCCCTTTGGGCGTGCTCTTCCAGGTCACCCGCGGCGTGCTCGTGGAGCTGGGCATAGGCGGGGTTCTTGAACGAGTAGTCCTTGAGCGTGACCGAGGCCGGGGCGACCCGGGCGAGCTGCTGGAGCTTGCGCACGTGGCGGCTCGGCGGGGAGCCGCCGGCGCGGCCGTGGTAGGTGCGCTCGCCCAGGTGGGCCAGGGTCTGGGGGGCGTCGGCGAACACCAGACGATGGGCGCCGTTCGGCGTGTCTTCGAACTCATGGAAGTAGAACAGGCCCTCCTCGGCGGCCAGGCGCTCGACGAAGGCGAGATCGGTCTCCCGGTACTGCACGAGGAACTCTCTTTCCGCCAGATCGCGGGTGACGGCGAAGGCCACATCCGTGAGGCCGCGCTCGTTACACAGGGTGTTGAGCACGGTGAGCGGCGAGACCTCCTGGAAGATGCGCGAGTTGTGGCGCAGGTCGAGGCGCCACAGCGCCGGGCGGGCGACCAGGGAGTAGAGGGTGCGGCGATGGCCGCGGTCGCCGCGACCGAACTCGCTGACGACGGCGTGGACCCGGCGCAGCACCTCGCCGTCCTGCCAGATGGTCAGGCTCACCGGGCGGTCGAGCAGCTCGGTGGCGGAGAGGCCGGCGTCGCGGCTGGCGAAACGCACCTCGAGGTGGAAGGGCTGCGAGAGTGCCTCTTCCAGGGTGAAGTCGATCACCGCCAGCTCGGCGCTGTCGACCCCGGCGAGATCGAGGGTGAACTGGAGTCCGGTGCGGTCGGCCATGTCAGCTGCCCTCCCCGCTGGCGGAGCCGATCACCACGCCGCCGCAATCGACGGCGTGGCCGGTGAGTGCTGCCGGCTTGCCATCGATCAGGATGGTGCCCGAGCCCTCGGCAATGGAGCGCGGGTGCGCGGGGTGCTTGGGCTTGTCGTGCGGGGCCAGGGGGTCGCCCAGGCGCGCTGCCGGTTTGCCGTCGATGATCACGGTCGGGCTGCCGGCGGTGACCGGCGTCGGCGGAAAGCCGTCGTGGTCGGTGCCGATGTCACCCACGAGTACCAGTTTGCGTCCCATCTGTTCGTTCTCCTGTCGCTATTCGCCTAGTCCCACTCGGCGGGCGCTTCGAAGCTGGCCACCTCGAAGGCATTGACGTGCATGCGTGCGAAGCCGGCCTGCTCCAGGCTACGTATCGCCGACTGGCAGGCCAGCGGCAGCCGGGCGTTGAGCGGTACGCCGTTCAGGCTGAGGCGCGCCGCCCGCAGCAGGCGGGCCCCGTGTCCGCTGCCCTGCCACTCGGGCTCGACGAAGAAAAAGCGCAGCTGCCAGGCCGCTTCGTCATCCGGCCGGCACGCCAGCAGCATGCCGAGGGTAGGCCCTTCGCCGTGACGCAGCTTGAGCAGCCGGCCCTGCCAGCGGGCAATGTTGCCACCGTCGCGCTGCAGCCACTGGCCGTGCTGCACGGTGAATTCCAGCGCCCGGCGCAGGGTGGCCAGGCGGGCTTCGTCGCGCAGTACCCAGGGCGAGTGCCCTTTGGTATCGGCGCGCCGGGCCGCCTCGAGGAAGGCGTCGATGTCTTCCATCGAGGCCTCCTCCAACCCTTTCACCGCCTCTTCCGTGCTGGCAGGCGCCGCCTCCTTGCGGCGTTCGCCGCCGAACAGGCGCTTAAAGGCTGCCAACATCGAAGCCTCCTTCGGCATACAGCGCGGTGGGCAGTTGGAAGCCGGCGACCAGTGGCCGGGTGAAGGGGTTGCGCGAGCCGGTGGCGTAGAGGCGGTAGCGCGCCGTGCCGCCGTCGACCTGGAAACGCAGCTCCAGGTCGCGCTCGCCGGCGCTGGTGATCTCTGCCTCGTCGAGCAGGCGGAACCAGGCCCAGGCGCCGTCGCGGCTGAGGCTGCGCGGCGAGCGGTTGACCTGGCTCGGCACCAGGGTGATGCGACTCTCGTTGCCGCCGCGCAGGGCGTTGGGCCAGATCATCGAGACCCGCGAGCTGGCGCTGTGGGCGTAGTCGATGATCTGCCCGTCGATGTTGATCACGCTGCGGCGCTTGTCGGCGCTCAGGCTCACCGGTTCCAGGGCGAACTCCACGTCGAGCACGCCGTCGCGACCGAAGTAGGCCTGGCGGATCTGCTCGGCGCGCTGGAAGGCGGTGAACACGCTCTGACGCAGCAGCGGGCTGCCCTCGGCATCGACCAGGAACTCGGGGGCCTCTTCGATGAAGGGACGCAGGTTCTCCTGGTAGAAGCGGTCGAGAATGCCGCCGCCGGCGAAGAAGGCCTCGAAGTCGGCCAGCGCCACCTCACGCGAGGCGCTGGGCACCAGCGGGTAGCGACCCGCCAGACGCTCCTGGTACGGACCCACCACCTCGTCGAGCCACTGGTGCTCCAGGTGGCGGATGGCGCTGGCCATCATCAGCTGCCAGCTCTGGTCGGCCAGGCTGTCGAGCATGCGATCCACCGGGGCCGGGGTGTTCTCGGCAATGCGCTTGAGGTTGTGGATGGGGTCGCCGCCGCGCAGTGCCAGGCGGTCGCGGGCGCTGAGGAAGGCCGCCCGGCCCGGGTCGCTGGCGCCCTGCACCTGGCGCAGGTAGTCGCGCAGCTCGCCGATGGCCACCTTGATCTCGGCGATGTCGGCCGGATTGTCGCCGCGGGCGTCGAGCAGCGCGTTGAGGTCGCGGAAGTTGCGCTCGATCTCGCCGGCCAGGCGGTAGCGCGGCGAGCGCTCCAGCGCCTGGCGGGCGGCCTCGTCGTCTACCGGCAGCTCGGGGTAGAGCCGGGTGTGGCGCGCCACTTCGCCGAGCAGGCGATCCAGCGGCCGGCTGGCGCCGAGCAGGGTGTCGGCCACGAACACGGCCTGGTCGATGTCGGGCAGCGGTACCAAGTAGAGGTCGTCGAGCACCTGACGCCAGGTCACGTGGTAGTCGCTGACATAGCGCTCGTGCAGGGCGTCGCGCAGCTGGCGCTCGTCGGCGGCACTGAAGGCGATGTCGTCACGCTGGCCCAGTACCCAGAGGTCGATCATTGCCAGCTCGGTGGCCTGTTCGATCTCCTTGAGGAAGTAGCCCTCGAAGCCGTCGCGGGTCACCAGGCTGGGTACCTGCAGGCGCTCCAGCTCGTCGTCGCGGGCCATGAACACGGCGTTGAACGACGGTCCCACGCCCTGCGGGAGTTCGAGCACCGCGCCGCTGCGGGTGGAGCTCTCGGCCTTGAGGGTGGCGTAGACCCGCTCGTCCATGGGCTGACGCGAGAGCTCTTCCTGAGCGGCCTGCAGACTACCGCGCAGTGCCGCCATGGCCTGCTCGGCATGGCGGTCGCCGGAAGCGATCTGGCCTTCGAGGTCGGTGTGCGCCATGGCGTAGGCGAGGTGGTCGAGCAGGCGCTCCTGCACGCTGCCGCGCTGCGGGAAGGCGCGCTGCCAGCGCCGCGCCATGTAGGCTTCGACCCGCTCGGGCTGACGCCCACTGGCGTCGGACATCATGCGCAGCACGCGCAGCAGGGCCAGCTTCTCGTTGCTGCCCGCCTCGGCGCGGTTCATGTCGTCCATGATGCCGATCATCAGCGAGGGCAGGAAGTGGTAGCTGAGCATCGCCAGATAGGCGCTCTCCACCTGGCGGCCCACGGCGTGGCCCTGGTAGAGGCCCATGTCGGCCAGCCACGGCAGGTGCTCACGATAGTCGCCGAACTCCAGGGTGGCGGCGCGCAGCCGGTCGAGGGGCTCCAGCAGCGCATAGCCGGTGGGGTCGTCGCTGCGCAGCTCGTCGGGCTGGGCGGCGAGGAAGGCCTCGGCCTTCTCCTCCACCGCCGCCAGCGCCTGGGTGTTCTTCTGGTAGAAGTGGCTCCAGCCGCCCACCAGCGCCAGGCCGCCCACCAGGCAGGCAAAGGCACTGGTACGCCGCAGGCGACGCCGACGCCGGGCGGCACGGGCGTTGTCGCCGGCCAGCCCCGCCTCGGGGTAGATCACCTTCTCGAACAGCTCCTCGGTGAAGTAGAGCGCGCTGCGCGCGGCGCGATGGGCCGGCTGAGTGGTATCGGCCATGCCGTAGCGGCGAGCGGCGGCGTCGACGAAGGGATCTTCCGGCACGCCCTGCTGGTACACCGAGGTGAAGTAGGTGCCACGCACCATGGCGGCGGTGGAGTAGCGGTCGCTGGAAAGCGCCTCGCGCAGGAAGCCGAGCAGCACGTCACGCAGGCCGGCGAGCTGGCGCACGAAGCGGAACACCGATTCACGCTCCTCGCGGTCGCGGCACTCGGCCAGCAGCGTGGGCAGGCTGCGGTTGAGGCGCTCGAGCATGGCATCGTAGGAGTTGGCGAACTCGTCGGCCCACTGGTCGATACGCTCGACGCTCTCGGCGCTGAAGGTGAAGCCCAGCGGCGCCCGACGTGCGGCGCGGGAGTAGTGGCGGAAGAAGTCGTCGAAGCCGTGCAGCAGGTCCATCTTGCTGAAGGTGACGTAGACCGGCAGACGCGCGCCGTGACGCTCCATCAGCTCGCGCATGCGCGCACGCAGCAGCGAGGCGTAGGCCTTGCGCACCGCCACCCGGGCATCGCTCAGCCGCGCCAGGTCGAGTACCAGCACCACGCCATCCAGCGGGCGCTGGGGGCGGTTGTGTTCCAGCCAGCCGACGAAGTGATCCCACAGCCGGCTCTGCATCTCCTGGGGCTCGCCCCCTTCCAGCGCGCCCTGGGTCAGCAGCTCACCGTCGGGGTCGATCAGTACCGCCTTGTCGCCGATCCACCAGTCGAAGCCGTACTGATTGCCCTTCTTGCCCTGGCCGGAAGCCTTCATCACGTGGGTCAGCGCGAAGTTCTGGCCGGAGCGGTTGATCAGGCTGGTCTTGCCGGCGTTCTCCACGCCCATCACCAGGTACCAGGGCAGCTTGTAGCGCGCCCCGGGGCCGGCGCCGAGGTTGTCGAGCAGCTCATGCAGGGTGGCGTTCAGTGTCGCTTCCTGCTGCTCCACCTGGGCCATCACCGGGTCGAGCTGCAGCTGCTCGTGGTGGCGGCGCTCGTCGCTCACCTCGCGCAACCGGCGGGCGAGGCGGATGCCCCACACCACCGCCACCAGGGTGGCCAGCGCCAGGGTGGCCAGCAAACGGTTGAGCCAAGGCGCCAGCGGGTAGCTATCGCGTACCTGCCACATCGGCCCCAGCCACCAGATGGCGGCGACCAATGCGGCCAGCAGCAGCCACCAGAGCACGACGGTGAGTTTGCTCGCCTGCTTGCCGATACCCTGGGCCTTGTTACCGTGCATCTTGGCCTGGTTGAGGTTGCTTTCAGCCCTGGAGGCGCCGGGTACCCAGCGACTCAGACCGGACTTCACACTTTTCCACATGAGCCTTAGCCCTCGTCCCTGTCGATGATGATGTTGTCGGTGGTGATGCTGCTGTCGGCTATCTCGGGGTGCCGATCAGCTCGTGTTCGAGTCGTGTTCATGTGCCTGTTCATGCGCCCTTCCCCACCGCCCGCTCGAGTCGCTCGAGCAGCGCCGGCTCCCACTGTTCCAAGCCCAGGCCCGCCAGCGAGGCGTACACCGCGCGATAGTGCTGGGCGGCCAGCGCCGCCAGCCCGGCATCGCGCAGCAGATCGGCGCTGGCCAGCCGCCAGTAGGCGACCTCCCGCGGCGAGCGGGCCTCGGCCAGGCCGCGGTCGAGCCCCGTCAGTGCCTCGCGATAT
>NZ_BAEU01000031.1:0-2306 GCF_000246875.1 Halomonas sp. KM-1 | reverse complement strand
CTGGCCGGCGTCGCAGCCGCCTCGTGGCTGCTGCGCGTCCACCCACAGCCGGCCGAAACGCCATCGGAGCGCCTGGCAGAAAGCGCAGAGTGAAGGGCAGCCGAAGGTTGTAAGCTATTTCTTACAAAACGAATCGGCAATTTCTTACAAGCCACTTGCCCCAGGTTAACGTCTGAAGAGACCGTTACTTGGCAAAGTAAAACCGTACTGAGCACGGAGGCTCAACCAGGGACGACCGAGTCAGGAAGACTCACTATCCAGGGATGCTCGGGTGGAAGGATGCTCGAGGTGGAGGTAAGGAAGCGAAGATCCAGCCCGGCCGCAAGGCCGGGCTTTTCCTTTTGTCGTTTTTGGCTCGCTGTGACGCCATCTTCATTGCTGACGCCCGTGGCCGCAAGGAGCGCTTCAAGTGCCGCCGGTTCGTAACCTGGCAACCAGCCGCCGGATACCGGGCGCCCGCAGTAGCAGCAATACCCCCAGGCCAAGCTGAATCAGGCTGCCGACAAAGGCCGCCCTCCCCTCTACCGCTCGATGTATACCGAGCAGTTCACGGTCGTAGAACAGCCAGGCGCCATGGTTGGCGAGCTGAGGCAGTGCGGTGACGGCAACATACAACCCCACCGCCCCGATCAGCCCAGTCTCGAAGTCGACCCCAGTCAGGGCCGACGCCTTCGCTTGGTCATCCCCCGTAGCAGGCAGCAGCCGGCCCGCCACCGCCGAATGAAAATGCCAGAGCACAATCGCCACCCCGGCAAACAGCAGTGCCGTCACAACGAAGTAGCCCAGATGCAGGTAGTGAACATCGCTGCTATGGAAGCTCACGCCCTGCACCGCGAAGCGCAGAGCCGTGAGTCCAAGATAGATGGAAAAGCAGCGAACCAGCGCTGCCACGAGGCCTTGAAGGGCGGATGATTGCATCGTGTGTCTCTCCTACCGCCCATGAGGCGAATCGTCAGGCCACGTTGGTCGCAAACGGCAGGGTGCGGTAAGCCGTGCGCGGCGACGGTGGCACCTCGACGCCGAAGCGCTTCTCGATGTCGCCCATCTCGATGAACTTCTCGCCGCGCTGGTAGGCGGCGCGCAGCTGCTCGCTGAGTTCAGCAAGCTGGCGGGAAGGCTTGGCCCACTGCTCCCGGGGCAGTGGCTTGGACCACTCTGCCAGCCAGTCTTTGGGCACTGCCTTGGGCAGCACGTGCTTCATGCGATATTCGGTGTACCAGTGAGCGAAGCGGGCGTGCTCCCACAGCCGCTTGCGACGGAAGCGCCGCCAGCGGGCCATGTCGTTGGTGCGTTCACATTCCGCCTTTTCCCGGGCGACGTAGGCGTCGTACCACTCCAGGCCCCACTCCCGGGCCGAAGGCGTGATGGCCTCGGGGCCTTCTTCCATGAAGCGACGGATGTACTCCCACTGCGCCAGCGCCCCGGGCAGGCCGCCCACACCGACGACAATACCGGCCCCGGGCAGAGTGTAACCCGGCCGTTCAGGGTCGGGCGGCAGCAGGGCGAAGTTCCAGCCGAAGCCCGTGATGGCGCCCGGGCCTAGGCTGGGGTTGAAGCCGCATACTGCGATCACGTCTTCCCACGGTACCAACACAGTATGTCGCTCGCGTTTGCAGAGCCGACAGAAGGTGTCATAGATTGAGGGGTAAGCAAAAAGAAAGGCCATGGAGCCGATATGCAGCAGCAACAAACCCAGAGGAAAGTCCTCCCGAGCGCCTCTTAGCCATTCGCCAATTTCAATAACTCCCATTCCACCAGATATACAAGCTGCCAGGCCGGGGCCAAAAGAAATCAACCAAGGATTTTGAGGGCCAGGCAGCAAAAAACGACCAGGCGGGTCAACGACGAATGCTACTTCACGGCGCTGACGATTTAAGCGAATAGGGGGGATACGCCTAAGCAACGTATTCATCCAAACGATACCTAGAATAAAGACGAACAGGAAGCCGAAATAGAGACCCCCTCCCCATAAAGTTATAAGCTGTGAGTCTGGTGGAAAACCGCCAACAGCCCACCATGTAATAAAAAAAAGCACAAGAATAGCGCTAGCCCCAGCGCTTAGCGTATGCCCCGCAGTCATAAGGCTCTCGGGGCTTACTGCCTGACGGAGGTCCATGCTGACGTCATCGTGACGAACATCAATATGAGCTACATCTACTGCATGCTCGCTATCCGAGGGAAGAGGCAAAGGACTCAAGCAGTACTGCTCACCCCCGGCGCGGTTTTCCCGCTCGCCGGCTCGCATGGCGGGCAGTGAATCATCGATGGTTGGTTTGGGCATGGTGCGTCAAATCCCTTGATGGTTA
>NZ_BAEU01000032.1:0-31131 GCF_000246875.1 Halomonas sp. KM-1 | reverse complement strand
TCAGCTCGCTGGGTGGGGCTGGTCCACTTTTCATATCTCCCATTTCTTGCTATCGAAACCTACCTCCGACTACCCACACGGTTTCTAAAGCAGACAACCCGCAAGGACTCAAATGCCCGCAAGAGCTTCAGCTACTCCTGGCAGCGCAAAGAACTCACGCATGGACTCATACGCGCCCAGTATTTTTCAAAGCAGGGGCAGGATCGGCCGACTTCGCTTTTTTCTTTACATGTCTACCATGATCTTTATACCTGCGGCACTTATGCTATTGGCCATTCTGGTGGGGGTTTCATCGAGTAGCGACGGTGCTGGTGTCGCGCTGTCACTCATCGTCATGCTCGCATGGATTCCATGCATGGTGATGATGGTGCTTCACTGCACCCGTCGCCTGAATGATTTTAACGCCACCGGTTGGTGGTTATTGTTATACTTCGTTCCTTTCGTAGGTCTACTTATCGGCTTGGCGTTGCTCTTCGTTCCCGGCACCCCGGGGCCCAATCGCCATGGCGTACCATCTACTCCAAATAGCGATGCAGAAAAAGCTCTTTGCGTCCTTGTCGTCATTATGAGCCTTGTCGTTCTGATGGCCAGTATTTCAATAATCGATGCTGGCTCACTTCGTTACTGAAAGACATCTATGGTATCTGACTGGCTGAACTGGAAGCAGGTTGAGTCGCTCCCCGTATACACGAGCCAGGATCCATACCACCTGCGCCGTTTATCGTCGCATCGGCTTTTTGCAGCACTGGGTTATCTATTGAGCCCCGAGTCAAGTGTGGCGTTGTCACGTAGAGGCAATCGGCGAATCCACACCCACAGCCGCCAGGCCACCAGCAGCCAGCCCAGGCTCCAGGCCAGCGCCGAGCCCCACAGCAGCAGCAGCCAGGCACTGCCGGCATCGATGGCCCATAGGCGAAGGACCGCTGCCGTGGCGAACAGCCCGGCCAGCGGCAGCAGCACTCGCTCCCGCTCCGGGCGGCCTTTGGCACGCAGAATCACGTGGCGCAGCATGATGCTGCTGGACAGCGTGCCCAGCGCCCCTACGGTGAAGGCGTGCAACGCGGTGCTGGCATGCTGCGGCGCCCACCAGCTGCGCGCCAGCAGCACCAGGCCGATGGCCAGCCAGGCATAGCCCAGCATCAGCACCTGCAGATCCGGCCGCTCACGGCAGCCTAACGGCCGCCAGTGCCAGATGCGAGTCAGCACCAGCAGGCCCGCTGCCAGCACCAGCAAGGCCGCCAACGGGCGCAGCAGATCGAGCAGCATGACGAAGGGCGCCAGCCCCAGCAGCACGATCAGCGCCGCCTCCAGACGCGGCTGCACGCCCACCCCGGCCTGGCGAAACTCTCGTGCGAACTCTCGCGCGAAATAGCCATTGACGGCCGGAACGATGACGCGACCACCCATGAAGGTCATCAGCAGCACCAGCCACAGCACGCTCTGATGCATCAGCGGCGCGGTGGTCGGCATGTCGTCGAGATAGCGCCAGGTCAGGGTCACTACTGCCAGCAGGCAGATCATGCCCAGCAGCGGCGACAGCAGCCGGTTGCGCCACTTCTTGGCGGCGATGAAGCGTGGCACCAGCCCCCCGGCCACCCACAGCGCGAAGGCTGCGTCGGCCAGCGAGGCCACCACGGCGCCCGGCCAGGTCAGCACGCCCACTCGACCCAACAGCCAGAGCGTCACCAGCACGGCCAGCTGGCGGCGCGGCACCGGTCCCAACAGGTAGCCGGCGATCACCGCCAGGGCGAAGCCGAACAGCATCTCGCGCGCATGGGCTGCCGGGGTCGCCAGCTGTACCGCTGTCCAGCCGTGATAGAGCGCCAGCAGCGAGAGCGGTACCATCAGGGCGGCATGCAAGGCCGCCAAGGGGAACAGCCAACGCCAGGCCGGGAGCCGCAGCTCCCCCGCTTGAGGGTCCGGTGCGTACGTAGACTTGGCAAAGTTTTTAAACATGTATATAAAATACTACTTAGAATGAACGCGCGAAACTGCGCCTCGAAAATTTCGCGAGGGTGTGATGAGAGAAACCGTGCTACGCCTGGGCTGGCGAATGCTTGCCTACGGAGCCATCGCTTTGGGCACCGCCGGGCTGGTGGTGCCGCTGCTGCCGACCACCCCTTTTCTGCTGGTGGCCGCCTGGGCAGCGCCGAAGGGTTCGCCGCGCCTGGCGCGTTGGCTATGGCACCATCCGCGACTGGGCCCGCCACTGCATGCCTGGCGCGAGCAGCGGGCCATTGCCAGAAGGACGAAGCAACTCGCCATCGTTCTGCTTGCTTTCAGTTGGCTGGTACTATGGTTCGGCGGTGCACCCGGCTTGGTGCTGGGGACGACAGCAGCGATTTTCGGCTGTGTGGCCACCTTCATACTGACGCGACCCGATGCCACAGCCATGCCCAGCGCGAGCAAGCAACGAAGCAGTGTTATGATAAGAAGATGTTAGCGCACCTTAATTGACGCCCATCAAGACAGGCCGAACTTCATGCATCTGACCCGTTACACCGACTATGCGCTGCGCGTTCTGCTCTACCTCGCCGTCAAAGGGGAAGAGCGGGCCACCATCCACGAGATTGCAGAGAGTTTCGGCGTTTCGCGCAACCATCTGATGAAGGTGGTCCAGGATCTGAGTCATCGTGGCTACATCACCACCATCCGCGGCAAGAACGGCGGCCTGCTGCTCAGTCGGCCCCCCGAGGAGATCACCTTGGGACGACTGGTGCGCGATACCGAGCACGAGCTCGGCCTGGTGGAGTGTTTCCGCGATCATAACGAATGCATCATCACGCCGGCCTGCCGACTCAAGCCCATTCTCAACGAGGCGATGGGCGCTTTCATGGAAGTCTTGGATCGTTACACCCTTGCCGACATGCTCGGCAGACGGCAGCCCCAGCTCGCGCGCTTAATGCAGATCCCGACAGGCGCCGCATAGATGTGCCAAAATCCGCTTTGGCTGTAAATCGAGGCCAGCCCTCGAGTGGAATTAAAAAAGACTGGCTTCACCGTGAATCAAGCATAAGGAGAAACCCATGAAGAAACTTACCGCCGCTCTGCTCGCCGGCTCTGCCGCCCTGGCCTTTGCCACCGTGGCCCAGGCCGAGCCCGATGGCGAGGCGATCTACAACCAGGCGTGCATGGCGTGCCACATGACCGGCGCCGCCGGCGCCCCGATCAAGGGCGATGCCGACGCCTGGGCCGAGCGCCTCGAGCAGGACATGGAAACCCTGTATGCCCACTCCATCGAGGGTATCGGCGCCATGCCGCCGAAGGGTGGACACGCCAACCTGAGCGACGAGGAAGTGAAGGCCGCCGTCGACTTCATGCTCGAGCCGGTGCTCTAATCACGCCATCAAAGCTCAGGCGGACATTTCCGCCTGAGCGGCGGGGCGGCTGGCCAAGATCGCCATCACGCGCCCCGCCGCCCCTTCGCAATACTCTTCCAGACATCACCTCACCGTAACCAAGCCTGCCTACTCCCTCGGTACTACCTCTTCAACCTCGTCTCCAGCCCCTCCCGCGCATGATCCACGTCAATTCGATGACGTTGGTCAACTGGCATGATGGACAACAACATAAGCAACATTTCAAATGCATGTTCCTGGCAAGTCCTTTTCCTGGCCTCGAACAAGCGCTTGATAAGGAATGCCCATGTCCATCCGGCGCTACCCGCTCCTCACCCTGATTCTTGCCTGCGTATTTGGATTGTCGATGCTGCTCGGCGCGTCCGCGCAAGCCTTTGAACTTTCCCAGGTGAAGGCGGGGTTCCCCAGCGCCACGAGACTGGCGGAAGTGGAGGGAGAGCATGCCGCCAAGGCGGTCTACGCCGGCGACACCCTGCTCGGCTACGCCTTCGAGACCGACGACATTGCGCCGATTCCGGCCTACTCCGGCAAACCGATCAACATGCTGGTGGGCATCGACCTGGAAGCTCACATCACTCAGGCCACCATTCTCGGCCACGAAGAGCCGATCATGCTGGTGGGCATTCCCGAGCAGCGCCTGATCGACTATGCCGATGCCCACGCGCCCCATCACGTCAACGCGCGGCTACGCGTGGGCGAGAACCTGGATGCCATCTCCGGTGCCACGGTCACCGTGATCGTGCTCACAGAGACCGTCATGCGCTCCGCCCGCCGGGTCGCCGCCGAGCAGGGCCTGATCGACGACCCGCTGGCCACACCGCCGGCCGAAGTACGCTACGAGGTGTTCGAGCCGGCCGACTGGGAAACCCTGGTGGGCGACGGCACCATTCGCCGTCTGCACCTGACCCACGGCGAGATCGACGAGGCCTTCGTCGGCACCGCCGCCGAAGGCTACGCCAGCGGTCAGGCGGCCGAGAACACCTTCATCGATCTCTACGTCACCTATCTCAATGCGCCGACCGCCGGCCGCAATCTGCTCGGCGACATCGTCTACGAGCAGTTGATGGAGCGACTCGACGAGGGCGAGCATGCCATTGGGGTCATGGCCAGTGGCGACTACTCCTTCAAGGGCTCCGGCTATGTGCGCGGCGGCATCTTCGACCGTATCGAGGCCTCTCAGGGCAACACCAACATCGCCTTCCAGGACAGCGACCACCGCCGCATCGTGCGCCTCGGCATCGACGGGGCACCGCGGCTGACCGAGCGCGACATCTTCATCATCCGCAACGAGGCCGAGTTCGACCCGGGCGAGCCCTGGGAGCTGGGTCTGCTGGTGCGCCGCGCCGCCGGGCCGCTGGAGACCGAGTTCGTACGCTTCAACGCCCACTACAGCATCCCCGAGCGCTTCATCGAGCGCTTCGAAGCACCAGTGGAAAAAGCGCTGTGGGTCCAGGTGTGGCGCGACCGCACCTTCCAGATCGCCGTGCTCGGCGCCGGCCTGACCGTACTGACGGCGATCATGCTGTTCCAAGACGTGCTGGTGCGCTATCCCAGGGTATTCAACCCGCTGCGGGTCGGCTTCCTGGTCTACACCGTGGTGTTCATCGGCTGGTATTCCCTGGCCCAGCTCTCGGTGGTCAACATCCTGACCTTCGTTCACTCGCTGATGGGCGGTTTCAGCTGGGAGTCGTTCCTCATCGACCCGATGATGTTCATCCTCTGGTCGTTCGTCGCAGTGACGCTGCTGATGTGGGGCCGCGGCGTGTTCTGCGGCTGGCTGTGCCCCTTCGGCGCCATGCAGGAGTTGATCAACAAGGCCGCGCGCAAGCTCCGGGTGCCTCAGTTCGAAGTGCCCTTCGCCCTGCACGAGCGGCTGTGGGCGATCAAGTACATCATTCTGCTGGCGCTGTTCGCGGTCTCGCTGCACTCGCTGGGCCAGGCCGAACGCTACGCCGAGGTAGAGCCGTTCAAGACCGCCGTGACCATGCGCTTCCAGCGCGAGTGGGCCTTCCTGGCCTATGCCCTTGGCCTGCTCGCCATCTCGGCCTTCACCCACAAGGCCTACTGCCGCTACATCTGCCCGCTGGGCGCGGGGCTCGCCATTCCCGCCCGCCTGCGCCTGTTCGACTGGCTCAAGCGCCATCGCGGCAGCTGCGGCACCCCCTGTCAGATCTGTGCCAACGAGTGCGAAGTGGCCGCCATCCATCCCGACGGCCGCATCAACGCCAACGAGTGCCACTACTGCCTGGACTGTCAGGTGACCTACCACGACGACCGGCGCTGTCCGCCAATGATCAAGCGCCGCAAGCGCTACGAGAAGGCCGCTCGCGGCTCCTCGAAGGGCGGTGCCGTGGAAACCTATCCGGCCGATGCTGCGCAGGGCAGCCAGGCCAAACTGCAGCGCATTCCCACTCTTCAGGAGGAGTGAACCATGAGCGACAATAACGACCACATCAAGGACCTCAGCCGCCGCAACTTCCTGCGCAACAGCGCAGTGACCGGCGTGGCCGGGGCCAGCCTGGCCGGCGGTTTCGGCGCCGGTGCCCTGGTGCGCAGCCGCCCCGCCGAGGCGGCGACCAACAACGAGCACCACGTGGAGCCGGGCGAGCTGGACGAGTACTACGGCTTCTGGAGCGGTGGCCACTCCGGTGAGGTGCGCATCCTCGGCGTGCCCTCCATGCGCGAACTGCTGCGCATCCCGGTGTTCAACGTCGACAGCGCCACCGGCTGGGGCATCACCAATGAGTCCAAGCGTGTGCTGGGCCCCAACGCCCCGCTCAACGGCGACACCCATCACCCCAAGGTAAGCTACACCGACGCCCGCTACGACGGTCGTTACTGCTTCATCAACGACAAGCTGAACACCCGGGTGGCGCGGATTCGCCTGGACATCATGCGTGCCGACAAGATCCTCACCATTCCCAACGTGCAGTCGATCCACGGTCTGACCCTGCAGCGCGTGCCGAGTACCGAGCGGGTCTTCGCGGCGGGTGAGATGATCGTGCCGCTGAACAACAACGGCGAGTACCTGGACGATCCGTCCGAATACTGGACCATGATGACTTGCATCGACGCCGAGACCATGGAGTTCAAGTGGCAGGCGATCGTCGACGGTAACCTGGACAACTGCGACACCGACTACAGCGGCCGCTTCGTCGCCGCCTCCTGCTACAACTCGGCCCGCGGCATGACCCTGCCGGAAATGATGGGCCCGGAGCGCGACTGGACGGTGATATTCGACGTGCCGGCCATCGAGCGTGCCGTTGCCGCGGGCGAATACACCACCATCGGCGACTCCCCGGTACCGGTGGTCGACGCCCGTGAGCAGGCCCACCAAGGCCGCAACGCCTTTGCCCTCTATGTGCCGACCCCGCGCAGCCCGCACGGCGTCAACACCGCGCCGCCGGAAGGCAAGTACTGCGTGGTCAGCGGCAAGCTGTCGCCGACCTGCACCGTGATCGAGTGGTCCCGCGTGGCCGAGTGGTTCGACGGTGGCCTGTCCGACCCGCGCGACGTCGTGGTGGCCGAGCCGGAAGTGGGCCTGGGGCCGCTGCACACCACCTACGACAACCGCGGCAACGCCTACACCTCGCTGTTCCTCGACAGCCAGGTGGTGAAGTGGAACATCGAGGACTCCATTCGCGCCTACAACGGCGAGGAGGTGAACTACATCCGCGACCGCATCGACGTGCACTACAACATCGGCCACATCAAGGCCTCGCTGGCCTGTAGCCGTGACGTCGACGGCAAGTACCTCACCGCGCTGTGCAAGTTCTCCAAGGACCGCTTCCTGCCGGTGGGTCCGATGCATGCCGAGAACGATCAACTGATCGACATCAGCGGCGAGCAGATGAAGCTGATCCACGACGGCCCGACCTACGCCGAGCCCCACGATGCGCTGATGATCCGTGCCGACCAGCTCAACCCGTCGCAGGTCTATACCCGCGACGACCCCTACTTCGCCGAGACCGTGGCCATGGCCCAGGCCGATGGCGTGACCCTGGAACGCGACAACAAGGTCATTCGCGACGGCAACAAGGTGCGCGTCTACATGACCTCGGTGGCGCCGAGCTTCGGCACCACCGAGTTCCGCGTGAAGCAGGGCGACGAGGTCACCATCGTGGTCACCAACATGGACACCATCGAGGACGTCAGCCACGGCTTCGCCCTGGTCAACCACGGCATCAACTTCGAGATCCATCCGCAGCAGACCTCATCGGTGACCTTCGTTGCCGACAAGCCCGGGGTCCACTGGTACTACTGCAGCTGGTTCTGCCACGCCCTGCACATGGAGATGTCAGGTCGCATGCTCGTAGAACCCGCATGACGATGTAACCCGGCCGGCCCCGCGGGGCCGGCCACTGTCCTACTCGAGGTGACCGTAGTGAAACGTCTCTTTTCTTTCCTGGGTGGCTGCGGCCTGCTGCTGACGGCGACCTTCGCCTTCGGCGAGCTGCGCATCGCGCCCGGCGACGGTCCACTCCAGACGCATATCGATGCCGCCGCCCCCGGCAGCGAGTTGATCCTCACTGAAGGGCTGCACATCGGCAGCATTCTGATCGACAAGCCGCTGACCCTGCGCGGCGAGCCCGGCGCCATTCTCGACGGCGAGGGCAACGGCGACGTGATTCGCATTAGCGCCCCGGACGTGCGCATCGAGGGCCTGACCCTGCGCAACTCCGGCTTCAATCTGACCGACATGAACGCTGGTATCCATGTCGAGCGCGAGGCCCACCGCATCCATATCGAGAACAACGTGCTGGAGAACGTGGCCTTCGGTCTGTGGCTGTGGCACCTGGAAACACCCAGCGTGATCGGCAACCGCATCGCCGGCAATACCGGCGTGCGCTCCCAGGACCGTGGCGACGCTATCCGCCTCTATAACATCAGCGGCGGCACCATCGCCGACAACGACGTACGCGACAGCCGCGATGCGATTTACGTCGATACCAGCCGCGACCTGACCTTCCGCAACAACCGCCTGCGCGACTCGCGCTTCGGCATTCATTACATGTTCACCCACGGCGGCAAGATCGTGGGCAACCATACCAGCGGCACCCGCGCCGGATACGCGCTGATGATGTCCCGCGATCTGGAAGTGGTTAACAACCGCTCCGAGCGCGACATGAACTACGGCATCCTGATGAACTACGTCAACTACAGCACCATCGCCGGCAACGACATTCGCGGCATCACCGCCTGGCACGGGCCCGGCGGCAGCGAGCACGGCGTCACGCTCGGCGCCGAGGGCAAGGCGCTGTTCATCTACAACTCCCAGCACAACGAGATTCGCGGCAACCGCCTGGCCGACAGCGAGATGGGCATCCACCTGACGGCAGGCTCCGAGAACAACCGCCTCTACGACAACGCCTTCATCAACAACCGTCAGCAGGTGATGTACGTGGCCACCCGCCATCAGGAATGGTCCCGGGACGGCCGCGGCAACTACTGGAGCGACTACCTGGGCTGGGACCTGGACGGCAACGGCGTCGGCGATACGCCCTACGAGCCCAACGACGCCGTCGACCGCCTGCTGTGGCGCCACCCCGAGGCGCGCCTGCTGCTGCACAGCCCCGCCGTGGTCGCCCTGCGCTGGGTGCAGCGCCAGTTCCCCATCTTCCGCGCCCAGGGCGTGCGCGACAGCGCACCATTGATGCACGCCCCTAGCCCTGGGGAAGCCCTTAGCCTTGGAGAAGCCCAATCATGAATCCGGTCATCGAATGCCACGGGCTGACCAAGCGCCATGGCGACCTCACCCGCCTCGAGGCTCTCGATCTCACGGTCAAGGAGGGCGAGGTACTCGCCCTGCTGGGCCACAACGGCGCCGGCAAGACCACCACCATGAAGCTGATCCTGGGCCTGATCTCGCCCAGCGCAGGCTCGCTCGAAGTGCTCGGCGGTGCCCCCGACGGCCCCCACGCCGAGACGCTGCGTCGCCATCTGGGTTACTTGCCCGAAAACGTCAGCTTCTACGAACAGCTCACCGGTCGCGAGGTACTCGACTATTTCGCCCGCCTGAAGCGCATCGATCGTCGGCAGGTTGATGAGCTGCTCGAGAAGGTCGGCCTGGGCCATGCGGCCAAGCGTCGGGTCAAGACCTACTCCAAAGGCATGCGCCAGCGCCTGGGCTTGGCTCAGGCACTGCTCGGCGAGCCGCGCCTGCTGCTGCTCGACGAGCCCACCACCGGGCTCGACCCTGCCGCCACCCGGGATTTCTACGAAACCGTGCGCGAACTGCGCGAGCGCGGCTGCACAGTGCTGCTCTCCTCACACGTGCTGCCTGGGGTGGAGCCCTACATCGACCGCGCGCTGATCCTCGGCGCCGGCCGGCGCCTGGCGCTGGGCAGCCTCGAGGAGCTGCGCCGCGAAGCCTCGCTGCCGTTGACCATTCGCGCCAAGGGCCGCTGGCCCGGGGTCGACTGGACCGCCGGCTGGGACGACAGCCGCATCGCCCCGCGCTACCTCAACGGCTCGGCGCTGGAGCTCGGCGTTCACCCCTCGGCCAAAATGAGCGCCCTGCGCCGGCTGACCGGCACGCCGGGGGTCGAGGACATCGACGTGCTGCCGCCGACGCTGGAGCACCTGTACGCCCACTTCTCGGCGCCCGTCGCCGCAGCTTCGTCCACCCCTGACCAGCGAGGCACACCATGAACACCACCCTGATCGTCGCCCGCAAGGAGTTCCAGGACGGCCTGCGCAATCGCTGGGTGCTGGCCATCGCCCTGATCCTGGCCGCACTCGCCGTCGGCATCGCCTGGTTCGGCGCCGCCGCCAGCGGCGGCATGGGCTTCACGTCGCTTGCCACCACGGTGGTCAGCCTGTCGACCCTGGCGGTGTTCCTGATTCCACTGATCGCCCTGCTGCTGGCCTACGACGCCGTGGTCGGCGAGCAGGAGTCGGGCACCCTGCTGCTGCTGCTCACCTACCCGCTCAGTCGCACCTCGCTGCTGCTGGGCAAGTTCCTCGGCCACGGCCTGATCCTGGGCGCCGCCACGGCGCTGGGCTTCGGCATTGCCGGGGTGGTGATCGCCTTCGCCGCCGACGGCGTGGCGCTCGGCGATCTGGTCGCCAGCCTCAGCCTGCTGATCCTCAGCAGCGTGCTGCTGGGCTGGGTATTCATCGCCTTCGCCTACCTGATCAGCGTGTGGGTGACCGAAAAGGCGCGCGCCGCCGGGCTGGCACTGGGCGTGTGGTTCCTGTTCGTGCTGGTGTTCGATCTCGGCCTGCTGGCACTGCTGGTGAGCGTGCAGAGCGGCGGCGACTGGCTGCCGTGGCTGCTGCTGCTCAATCCCACCGACGGTTTCCGCCTGATCAACATGGTCGGCTTCGAGTCCGCCCAGGCCTACACCGGGGTGACCGCCATCGCCCAGAACACCGCCTTCCATGCCGGCTGGCTGCTGCTGATCCTGGTCGGCTGGATCGTGGCTCCGCTGGGACTGGCCATCCTGCGCTTTCGCCACCATTCCGCCTGATCCCTGATTTGCCCGTTTCGGAGAAAGACCATGACACGCACCACCCTTACCGCCCTGGTTCTTGCCGTATTGCTGGCGGGCTGCAGCGGCAGTGAAGACAAGCCCCTCGCCGCGGCCCAGCCGATCACCGACGGCGACAGCTGCCACGTTTGCGGCATGCTGATCGCAGAATTGCCGGGCCCCAAGGGCCAGGCCTATCTGAATCGCGACGAGGCGGTACGCAAGTTCTGCTCCACCACCGATATGTTCGCCTTCCTGCTGCAGCCGGAGAACGAGAACCGCCTGAGCCATGCATGGGTCCACGACGTGGCCGTGACCCCCTGGAGCCGGCCGGCCGACGACGCCTTCATCCTGGCCAGCGAAGCCTGGTACGTGGCGGGCCACGACCAGCGTGGCGCCATGGGCCATACGCTGGCATCCTTCAGGGAGCGCCATCATGCCGAGGCCTTCAGCGAGACCCATGGCGGCGAGGTGCTCGCCTTCGGCGACATCGACCTGGAGCTGCTGACCGAGCTCGCGCGGGCGGATGCCAGCATGCAGCACCACGGCGGCATGCCCGGTCACGAAGGCCATGGCAACGAAGTGAATGACCACGCCGGTCACGGTGGCGCCATGCACGGCCACTGATACGTACCCACTGCAGGGGAGGGTCCAGCCCATGGTCATGAAGCTCGCCTCGCGTGCCATCGCCATGCTGCTGATATCGCTGAGCCAGGCCGTCTGGTCCGGCGATACCTCCTCTCCGGCGCTGGTCGGCGACGCGCAGCGCGGCGCCGACATGGCCAAGCTGTGCACCAGCTGTCATGGCTATCAAGGGCGCAGTGTGACTTCCCGCTACCCGAGCATCGCCGGCATGGACGAAGCGCGTTTCATCGCCGGCATGCAGTCGCTGCGGGCCGGCGAGCGCGGCCACCTGATGGCCAGCATGACCCGCGGTCTCAGCGATCAGGACATCGCCGACCTGGCGGCCTACTACTCACGGCTTGCCCCCCAGGCACAGCTTGAGCCCCATACGCAGCAGGAGCCGCGCACTGAGGGCGCCGACGCAAGCGTGCCGTGAAGCCACTCCTCGCCGTAACCGACACCTGACGGGGTCGGCGCGGCGCGCTGCGAGTGCTACCATCCCAGGCCTGTCGATCAGGAACCCGAACATGACCCGATCCCTTCGGCCACACGCCGCCCGCCGGCTGCTCGCCGGCCTGGTGCCTACGGCGCTGCTGGCGGCCTTTCCCTTTGCCAACGTGGCACTGGCCACCAACTACAACGTGAGCGATGTCGAAGCTCACGGCCACTGGCACTCGCTGGCCCTGTCGCTGGGCGAGGAGCGCCACTTCCGCGCTCTGGAGCAGCACAGCTACAGCGACTCCATTTTCAGCGTGAACTACACCCCCGGGGTGTGCGACCTGCCGTGGCTGGAAGTACGCGTCGAGCTCGAAGAGCTGCAGTCGGAGAGCCGCGTGGCCAACCTGGTGCCCGGCGACCTGCGGGTCGACTACGCCACCATCCACAGCGGCGCCGCGGAGTTCATCACCCAGCGCGGCGACCGCGGCTTCTACGTCAACTTCTATCTCGATGAGCTGGATCTGCTGCTCGATGAGATGCGCGACGGCGAGACCCTGCGCCTGCGCTTCGATCGCGGCGACGAGGACTACTGGTTCATGAGCTTCGACTTGACGGGTGCCGACGAGGCCATCGCCCGCGCCGAGCAACTGTGCAAGGCGGCCGGCTGATGGCAACGCTGCTGTTCCGGCTGGCCAACGTCTCCGAGGAAGAGGCCTGGGAGGTGCGCCGCCTGCTCGACGAGCACGGCTTCGATACCTACGAGACCCACGCCGGCTTCTGGCGCCTGGGGGTCGACGCCATCTGGCTGCGCGACGACACCCAACTGGAAGCGGCGCGGGAAGCGCTCGCCCGCTACCAGGCCGAGCGTCAGGAGCGGGTGCGGCAGGAACATGCCAAGCAGGTCGAGCGCGGCCAGGCGCCCACGTTGTGGCAGCGCCTGCGCCATCATCCCTTGCAGGTATTGCTGGTGGTGTGCGCCGTGGCAGCGATACTGGCGCTGACTTTAGTACCCTTCCTGGGCCTCATCTAGGCACTGCCTGAAAACTGCCTGCGCTTGGCCATACGGCGTTAAAAATCAGCTCGTGCACGAGTCCGAGCAAAGTACTCGACTGCCGCCGCCCGCGGGCGGCGGCTTGCCTTTGGCGGCTGGTGGTGTCAGCGCAGCAGCCGGGTATCCAGGTACTCCACCGTCAGATAGTCGTCGAAGGCCCACAGGCGCACGAAGCGGCTACGCTCCTGGCGCTCGCTCTCGCTGCCACCCCAGATCGTCAGGTCATTCGGAGCCACCGGCATGCCCTCCTTGAGCTGCTCGAACCACCACTCGGTCATCTCCTCGCCCCAAGGTTGGCCGTACTGCGAGACCAACTGATCCTTCACGGCCGCGTGATCCGCCACGTCGGGGTAAAAGGCCACCACCAGGGCCAGCCGGTCGCTGCCGGCCGGAAAGACGTAGCGCAGATCGGTCACCGGCTCGCCCTCCACCTGCAGCTCGCCGTCGATGAGTCGATCGTTGTCTTCGGTTTCACGTATTTCGATGTCCGTCACGCCGTCCTGCTCGAGCCGCTCCAGCACCGCTTCGGACGACATACCGAACTCGGCGCTGCGGTAGCCCGTGATCTCTTCAGCCGCGGTGGCGACACTCGCTACGATCAGCGCCAGCGCCGTGAACAACCCACCCGTCAGCGCCACCAGCTTCGTGGTCATCGCCATGCGTCCTCCCCTTGGGCTTGAACAGCCATCGTCTAATCGTCTTGTTCGGCCGCCACGACATGGATCACGCCGACCATGTCCCGGTTGTGATGGGGCTGGCAGTAGTACTCGTAGGTGCCCTCTTCATCGAAGGTACGCTCCCAGCTCTCCTCGGGGAAGAGACGGCCGGAGGCGATCTCCTCGTCGGGGAAATAGATGTCGTGGTTGGAGCGGCGCTCGGCGTTGACCCAGCGCACCGTGGTGCCGACGCTGACCTCCAGTTCATCCGGCTGGAAGCGGTTGTTGACCATCTCGATCTCGACCACATCGCCGCCGGCCTGGGCCGCCCCGCCGATCAGCAGGGCGCCCAGCAGGCCAAGGGTGGTCAGAAACCGCTCGTGCATGTTCATTGCGCACTCCTCCTCGGATCCGGACGCATCACCGTGTGATGCGCGTGGCGTTGATCTCCACCATGTCTTCCTCGAAGTCGCCGGGAATCTCGGCGTCGAAGGCCAGACCGTACTGCCAGGAGACGTGGTGGAAGCGCGAGGCGGCATAGTCATCGTGCAGCGCCACGTTGAAGCTGTACTTGCGGTCGGTGGCGAGCGGCTTGTCGCCCTCCACGCCGGTACGCAGGGCCCGGGTCAGATAGGCGGTCCATACGCCGTTCTCCTCCGTCGCCGTCATGACCACCGCTTCGCTCTCGGAAAGATGTCGCTGCTCGAGGATATAGCCGCTCTCGGTGAGCTCGGCACCGCTCTTGTAGCGCGCGATATCGAGATAGACACCACCGCCCAGCAGCTCGGCGATCTCCGCCTCGTCCTTGAGCTTGTCCCAGCCACCCCGCGCGGCGCCGCGGCGGCCGCGGATCTCGATCTCGCTGCGACTCTCGCTGAGGTACTTCGTCACGCCGTTGAGCATGTCGAGGCGCTCGGCCAGCTCGCTCTGAGCCAGGGCTTCCGCCTCCGGCGCATCGGGCATGTAGGTGGAGTCGTGGTGACAGCTGGCCCAGCAGCCGCCGCGGTCGGCCATGTCGACCCGCTCGTCGGCAAAGCTGACGGTGAGCTTCATGGGGTTGTCCGGATCCATGCGGCCGCCGTCGACGAAGGGCAGCGGCGCGTGCTCGCCGGCTTCCCACTGGAAGCGCATGAACAGGTAGTCATCGTCGAAGGAGGCCTGCACGGTCATCGGGATGTGGCCACGCTTGTCGCCCAGGTCATAGGTCTCGATCTTCTCGGCGCTGGTGGCCAGCGCTCCGATCTGCGCCTCTTCGCCCGCATGGCACCACACGCAGCGGTCGCCGAAGCTGAAGGCGCGTCCGCCTCCGTGAGAGCTGCCGTCCTGGATCCACTCGATCGAGGCCTGGCCGGGCAGGAACAGAGTCAGGTCCAGCGCCGGCACGTCGCTCCAGTCCAGGGTCGCGGCGATGTCGCCTTCGGCCGCCACGGCTTCGCCCAGCTCCTCGGCTTCCAGCGGCAGGGCCGGCTCGCCGCGCTCCGGCAGATCGGTGACGGGCTCGTCGTGCTCGAAACGGGCTGCCCACACCGGCGACTCGTCCCAGTCTTCGGGCAGCTCGTGGGCGATGCCCTGATGGCACTCGATGCAGGTCTGGCCCTGCTCGAATCCACGCGCGTGCTCGCGGGCGGCGCGCGGCGCCTGCTGCTCGAGGTCCATGGCCGACCAGTCGTGGCAGTTGCGACACTCACGCGAGTCGGTGCGCAGCATCGAACGCCAGACGTTTTCCGCCAGGTGCAGACGCTTCTCCTCGAATTTCTCCTTGGTGTTGATGGTACCCAACATCCAGTGCCACACCTCGCGGCTGGCCTCGATCTTGCGCACCATCTTGGGCCCCCAGGAGTCAGGCACATGACAGTCCGAGCAGGTGGCCCCGACGCCGGTGGCGTTCTGGTAGTGGGGCCGGTCCAGGTACTCCTCGTGCACCCAACTCATCTCGTGGCACGCCGTGCTGCAGAACTTCATGCTGTTGGTGGCTTCCATCACGGTGTTGAAACCGCCCCAGAACAGGATGCCGGCAACGAAGAACACCACGGCGGCACCCAACGATGCCCCCATGATGGTGATCCTGCGCCAGTTTCGTAGACGCTCCCCCATGATCTCGCTCTCCCCAGAATGTCGTGCCACGAGTCGTGCTTGTTGCTTATGCCTGCCTCCCGGTGGTGCCTGGGCTGTCGGCTTCTTCTGCAGGCGCTTCGCGCGAAGCGACTGAAGAAGAAGCCGGAGCGCCGCGGGGCGCTCCGGCCGGCGGGCTTAGCCGCGCTCGTACTTCTTCAGACGGTTGTAGACGTTGAACTTGCCGGTCGGCGTGTTCAGGTTCTCGATGACTTCCTTGACCTCGAGGGTCGCGTCGTCGAAGACCACGATGGCGCCATCGTCCTGGTGGCCACGGCCGCGGGCCCAGATGGAGACCCACACCTCGGTGCCGGACTGGTCGTACTCCATGTGCACGGCCACCGCATCATGCTCGACGGGACGGTCGGCAACGTGGATCGGAGTCAGCTCGCGAGTCTCCTTGTCCATGACCATGATCCACTGGTTGACGTCGGCCTCCGGGTGCATGGCCTGATCGATCCAGACGTGGGGCGAGTTCGGGTGGCTGCGCAGGAACAGGCCCGGGCCGTCGGTCTCGACGGTGCCGCAGATTTCCCAGGCATGCTCCGGATGGCCCTCGGGATCGGTGCCCCAGAAGGTCACCAGGCCCTCGCCCAGGTGGGTGGTGCCGGCCACCGGACCGCACTCCGGGTCGATCCAGTTGGCACCCGGGCCCGGGTGGGGGATCTGCCCGGTGTTGAGCAGGCCGACGAGCTTGCGCTCCACGGTGTCGACGAAGGCCATCTTGTGGCTGAAGTTCGCCGCGATCATGAAGTAGCGGCCGGTGGAGTCGAAGAAGCCGTCGTGCAGATATTCGGCAGACGCAATGTGGTCGATGCGCAGATTGTCGATATCGCTGTAGTCGACCTGCCAGACCTGCCCGGTCTCCTTGACGTTGACCAGGAAGGAGGGCGCATGAGGCGTATCGTAGAGCGCCGCCACGCGGGCTTCGTGGACGTAGTTGCCCTCGGTGTCGTAGCCACGGGTGGAGACGACCTTGAGCGGCTCCATGGTCTCGGCGTCGGCGATCACGAAGTGCGGGGGCCAGTAGCCGCCGCCGATGACGTACTTGTCCGCCCACTCGCCGTAGTGAGACACCGCCACGTCGCGGGCGTCGATGCCGATGAACACCTCGGCGGTCGCCTGGGGCGGGTCCATCCACAGGTCGATCTTGGTCAGACGACCGTCACGGCCCTGGACGTACCAGAAGCGGCCGTCGGAGCTCGACTTGGCCACATGCACGGCATAGCCGGTCTCGGCCTCGGTGATGAGCTCCTTGGTGTCGCCGTCGATGATGCCCATGGCGCCACGGTCACGCAGGATGGTGACCATGAAGTTTTCCCAATTGCGGTCGTGCTGGGGCGAGTCCGGCCACTCTTCCTGGGGCACCAGGATGCGCCAGGTCTCGCGGATGTCGGCCAGCGACATCTCAGGCGGCTCTTCCGGGGTCTGCTGGATGTACTTCGAGATCAGGGTGATCTCCTCTTCATCCAGGATGCCGTCGAAGTTGTTCATGCCGCCTTCGGTACCCAGCGCGATGATGCTCTCCAGGCGGCGCTGGCCCATCTCCTGAGTGTTTTCGGGCAGCAGGTTGGGGCCGGTGGCGCCCTTGCGCAGGGTGCCGTGGCAGCCGGCGCAGCGCTGGAAGTAGATGGCGCTGGCGCGCTCCATTTCCTCGGCCGTCATTTCCGGGGCCGCGGCCTGGGCAGTACCCATCCCCATCATCGCGGCCAATGGAAAGCTCAGGGCAAAGATCCCCTTGGTCAATGCTCGCTTGTGCATATCGTGCCTCGCTTGGTTTCCCCTTCGGGTAGTGGCTGGCGGGTGCCCGGCATGACCTTTTCTTCTCAACCGCTCGGCGACCATGCGCTTCAGCCACCCCCCACCTGCCGCCATTAGTAGCAGCTTTGACTTTTGGCTCACTTGACCACTGTCAATTGATGCATTCTGGAGTTGACTTATGTCAGAAGAGGGGCGAAATAACCGGCGGCAGGCAAGCACCGGTCCGCTGGGCAGACCGGTGCGCAGGGTATGCATGAGGGCGGCATGGGCAGGGGTGAGCGTCAGCGACAGGGGCGCATCGCCGCGGTTCGCTGCTCCGGCACCACACTGGGCAGCGGCGAAAGCAGCTCCTCTTCTTCGGTATTGGCGAAGCGGCGCAGAGCAGCGATGTCCTCGACGTGCACACAGTTGCGCTCGCAGCTCACCCCGACCTCCTTGAGCCGGGCCATGGCCCGCGAGAAGCTCTCCGGCTTCATGCCGAGCCGGCCGGCGATGAGCAGCTTGTCGCAGGGCAGGCAGACGGTGGCCCGGTTGGTTTCGCAGGGGCACAGAGCAACGATGAAGGCCGCCAGGCGCTGGTAGGTCGGCTGGTTGGTCAGCTGGTCGAGCTGACGCACCAGATAGCGCAGCATGCCCGTCAGGTTAGCGAGCAGGTTGAGCGTCAGGCCGTGGTTGCGCTCCAGGGTGGTGAGAAAGTGATCGGCGGTGAACACCAGCAGGCGGGCATCCTCGGCGACGGCGGCGTTGACCGGGAACCCCAGGCGATCGAACATCGCCGCCTCGGCAAAGGACTCGCCGCGGGTGAACAGTCCCACCATGCACTCGTTGCCGTCCGAACTCTCGCGGAACAGCTTCACCCAGCCGCTCAGCACCACGTAGAAGCGGTCCGCCGGCTCGCCGGCGCTGAACAGCAGCGTGCCGCGACGATAGCTGCGCTCCAGGGCGCCGTCGGTGAGCAGTGCCAGGGTCTCGTCACCGAGCCCCGAGAACAGCGGTACCTGCCTGACGGCCTGCAGGGCCTCACGACTCAGCGGTGATTTCATAGGTTTCTCCTTCATCATGGCAGCTCCGGTTCAGCCTTCCGTGGTGGTCTGCGTCACCTGGGCCAGGTTGCCGCGAATTATCTCGGCTTCCGGCGAGTCCGGCGGCAGCACGTCGAGCAGGCGCTCCCAGTAGTCGCGGGCACTCGTCATTTCCCCCTCCAGGTAGGCCCGGGATCCGGCCAGCCACAGCCCCTGGGCATGGTAGGGGTCAATCTCCAGGGCCTGTTCGATCAAGCGCAAAGGTTCGCCGCTCAGGCCACCCTGACGCTCGGCCATGACATCGGCATAGCGCGTGAGCAGATCGGGATCGCCGTCGCCGCCGTGGGCCATGGCCTCACGAAAGGCGCGTTCGGCGGCGTCCAGGTCCTCGAGAAATACCAGGGTACGGCCCAGCAGCACCCAGCTTTCGACGTCGTCCGGCTGCTGGGCCAGGCGGCCCTGGAGCTGCTGCGCCATCAGCTGGAACTGGCGGCTCAGCTCGGCCTCGGTAGCCGCGGTCGGCTCGGCGACCGCCGTCTGGTCAGTGGGATGCTGGGTGGCGAAGACCTCCTCGGCGTGCCCCACCGCCAGGTAGATGCCGATCGCCATGAACGGCAGCACGGCAATGCTGACGATGGCGGCAGCGCCCACCGCACGCGCCCCACCTTGTCCTGCGTCCGAGGGTGTTTCGTCGGGCTCGATGGCACCGCTGTCGAGCAGCTCGCGCTCCAGGTCGGCCACGGCCGTGGCGTACTGGGCCTGGGTCAGGGTGCCAGCGGCAAGGTCCTGCTCCAGTTCGTGAACCCGGTCGCGATGCACGCTGGCATTGACCGCCCGGCGCGACGGCAGCGTCTCTCTGCGTGGCTCGCGCAGCAGCGGATAGAGCACGAACGTCAGCGCCAAAACGCAGAGCAGCAGGGCAAAGAGTAGAAACAGTCCGTTCATCTCATCCTCCGGGAGCAGTCTTCATGACGCAGCCGTTCGAGCACGGCGCGCTCCTGCTCGGTGAAGTCGGGGCGCTCGGCCATGCCTCGCCGCCCGACGACGACGCGCCACCACACCAGGGCGCCGCCGAACATCAGCAGGAAGGGGCTCGCCCACAGCAGCCAGGTGTTGGCCTGCAGCGGCGGCCGGTAGCGCACGTAGTCGCCGTAGCGCTGGACCATGAACTCGACGATGACGTCGGCGTCGTGGCCGGCCAGGGTCATGTCGTAGACCCGCCGACGCATGTCGGCGGCCAGCTCGGCGTTGGATTCATGTATGGTCTCGCTCTGGCACACCGTGCAGCGAAGCTCGCGCACCAAGGTGTCGTATTGGCGTTTCTGAGCCTCGCTGTCGAACTCCAGCGGCTGGCCGATGGCCAAGGCCATGGCGAGCCCCGCCGCCAACCACAGCGGCAGGCCCAGCAGGCTCAGGAACAGGGATCGCTTCATGATTGCGCCCCCCTCCTCGCCTCGTTCTTGCGCTGCTGCGCCGCTCTCAGTTGCTCGGCTCTCAGCTTCTCGACCAGCGGCAGCACCTCGTCGAGCAGCAGCTGGCGGGAGAGCGGGCCGATGCGCTTGTAGCGAATCACCCCTTCGGCATCGAGCACGTAGGTTTCCGGCGTGGCGTAAACGCCCCAGTCGATGCCGGCATCGCCACGGGGGTCATAGGCAATGGTGCGGTAAGGGTTGCCGCTGACGCCGAGATAGCGCACCGCCGCCTCCCGCTCATCGCGGTAGTTGAAGGCGTGAATGGGAATGCCGCCCTGGGCCAGCTCCATCAGCAGCGGCTTCTCGGAGCGGCAGGTGCTGCACCAGGTGGCCCAGACGTTGACCAGCGCCACCTCGCCGATGAAGTCCTGCTCGGTGACCAGGCGCTCGGCGTCTTCCAGCGCTTCGAGAGCGAAGGCCGGCGCCGGCTTGCCCACCAGCGGCGAGGGCAGATCGCGGGAGTTCATGCCCAGGCCCACGAACAGCAGGCCGAGCAGGGCAACGGTGGCGACCAGCGGCAGTAACAGGCGCAGTTTCATCAGCCGGTCGCCTCCTGCGCTCGTGCAATGATCTCATCCGACCGACGCTGCGGCCTGACCACGCGGTTGCTGGCCAGACGGTAACGCTTGTCGCAGGCCGCCAGCAGACCACCGAGCGAGAGCAGAATCGCGCCGGACCACATCCAGAACATGTAGGGCTTGTAGTAGAGCCGGAAGCTCCAGGCATCGCCCACCAGCCGCTCGCCCAGCGAGACGTAGACGTCGCGGGTGCTCGAGCGATGCAGCGAGGCCTGATTCATGGGCATCTCGGCGTGGGTGTCGTAGTAGCGGCGCTGGGGCAGCAGCGTTGCCACCAGCCGACCATTACGCTGCACCTCGACCACCGCCTGATCTGCATCCCAGTTGGGGCCACGCACGCTTTCCATGCGCAGCAGGGTGAAGTCGAAGCCCGCCGCCGAAGCGCTCTGCCCCGGCTGCAGGCGCACGTCACGCTCCACCTCGTAGGTGTTGACCATGGCGATGGCCACCACGATCAGAGCCAGGCCGACATGGGCCAAATGCATGCCCAGGAAGCTCGGCCGCATGACCTTGCGCAGCCGCGCCGGCAGGGGTTGGCGCGCCGAGCCCATGCGCTTGCGCATATCCAGCACTGCGGTGAGTACGATCCAGACGGCCAGCATCAGCGACAGCGCCGTCATGGGACGCCAGGCGCCCAGGGTCAGCGGCCACAGCCCGCCGGCCACTACGCTGGCCGCCAGCACCCAGCGCAGCTGACGGAAGGTCTCGCCGGGATTGGCCTGCTTCCACATCACCGACGGGCCGAGGCCCATCAGCAACAGCAGCGGCAGCATCACCGGCGCGAACACCGCATCGAAGTAGGGTGGGCCCACCGAGATCTTGCCCAGCCCGAAGGCATCCAGCGCCAGCGGGTAGAGCGTGCCGATGAAGACCGCGGTGCAGGCCACCGTCAGCAGCACGTTGTTGGCCAGCAACAAGGATTCACGGGAGTACCAGCCGAAGGCGCCGCCAAGCCCCACCCTGGGCGCCCGCCAGGCATAGACGGTCAGCGAACCGAGCAGGGTGAGCGTGAGCATGCCGAGAATGAACACCCCACGCTCCGGGTCGGTGGCGAAGGCGTGCACCGAGGTGATGACGCCCGAGCGCACGATGAAGGCACCGAGTATCGTCAGGGCGAAGGTGATGATCGCCAGCATCAGGGTCCAGACCTTGAAGCCGCCGCGCTTCTCGGTCACCGCCAGGGAGTGGATCAGCGCCGTGGCGGTGAGCCAGGGCAGGAAGGAGGCGTTCTCCACCGGATCCCAGAACCACCAGCCGCCCCAGCCCAGCTCGTAGTAGGCCCACCAGGAGCCCACCGCGATGCCCATCGTCAGGAACACCCAGGCCACCGTGGTCCAGGGCCGCGACCACCGCGCCCAGGCGGCATCGAGCCGGCCGCCGAGCAGGGCCGCCATGGCAAAGGCGAAGACCACCCCCATGCCTACGTAGCCCATGTAGAGCAGCGGTGGATGCAGGATCATGCCCGGGTCCTGCAGCAGTGGGTTCATGCCGCGCCCGTCCAGCGGACCCGGCACGATGCGCTCGAACGGGTTGGAGGTGAAGATGGTGAAGGCAATGAAGCCGACGCAGATCATGCCCAGCACCGCCAGCACCCGCGCCAGCATTTCCCTGGGCAGCGACTGACTGAAATAGGCCACGGCGGCGCCCCACGCGCCCAGGGTGAAGACCCACAGCAGCAGTGAGCCCTCATGGCCGCCCCATACCGCGGTGACCTTGTAGATCAGCGGCTGGGTGAGGCTGGAGTGGCTAGCCACGTAGCGCACCGTGAAGTCGTCGACCACGAAGGCCCAGGTGAGCACCGCCAGCGAAAGCGAGAGGAAGACGAACTGGCCGGTGGCCAGGAAGCGACCGGTGCGCATCAGCCGGGCGTTACCGAGCTGGGCGCCCACCAGGGGCAGCACGCTCTGAGCCAACGCCAGGCACAGCGCCAGGATAAGGGCAAAATTTCCGAGTTCCGCCACCATGGGCCGGCACCTCCCGCTTTCCCCGGTGCCGAAGAGAAGCGCGGCGACCGGTCACTGACGAACGTGAGTGGCCGAGACGAACGGGATGAAAGACTGAGAGCAGGCGCGCCTCGACCGGCATGACAGGAATGGTCCGACCAATGGCGCTAAATATCTACACGCAATACTTCTTTTCACGGTGGGGTTGTGATCCATGTCAAACAAAACGGCGCGGCCGGATGTCGCGCCCCACTTCGAGTGACGAGAGCCTGACAGCGGACACGTCTGGACGTAAGCTAGGCTCTGTACGAAAACTGTCTGCGCTCGCCCATACGGCGTTAATAATCGGCTCAAAGTACTCATTTACACCCCGTAAACTCCGTCTTTTCGCCGATTTTTGCCTTGTCTGGCCATCGCTCGTCGACTTTTCGTACAAAGCCTAGGCGCAGCGTTTTTCCCGCCTCACACTCATCGGAACACTCATCACAAACAACAGGAGCTACCGTGCTGAAGCGAACTCTGATCACCCTGCTCGCCGCCGCCAGCCTGCCGCTGGCCGCTGCCCACGCCCAGGCGGCCGACGTCGTGCTGCACACCAACCACGGCCCCATCGGCATCGAGCTGTTCAAGGACCAGGCCCCCGAGAGCGTCGAGAACTTCCTCACCTACGTGCAGGATGGTCACTACGACGGCACCCTGTTCCATCGCGTGATCGACGGCTTCATGATCCAGGGCGGCGGCTTCGATCAGGACTTCCGCCAGAAGGCGACCCGCGACCCGATCGCCAACGAGGCCAACAACGGCCTGCGCAACGAGCGCGGCACCCTGGCCATGGCCCGTACCGGCGACCCGCACTCTGCCACCGCACAGTTCTTCATCAACGTCAGCGACAACGCCTTCCTCAACCACCAGGGCACCCACTCCGGCCAGGCCTGGGGCTATGCGGTATTCGGTCGCGTGGTGGAGGGCATGGACGTGGTCGACGCCATCAAGCGTGTACCCACCGGCAGCCGCGGCCCGTTCCAGGACGTGCCCCGTGAAGCCGTGATCATCGAGCGTGCCGAAGTACAGTAAACGAGCACCACCCAGACACGACGACGCCCGCCATCGGTCGATGGCGGGCGTCGTCGTATGGGCTTGGGTGTCTTAGCGTCGCAGCAGGTAGCGTCTGATGGCTGCCAACACCAGCACGGCCGTTCCCGCACCCAGGGTATTGGCCAGGATATCGGCCCAGTCGCCGCCGCTACGGCCGGGAACGGGGATCTGCAGGTATTCGATGCAGATGCCGTAGAGCACCACGGCAATGAAGGTGCGCACCAGCGGCAGCCCGGCCAGACCGATCAGTCCCGCCAGGCCGGCATAGCCGACGAAGTGGTTAAACTTGTCCCACGGCAGGTTGGTGGGCATCTCGTCGCCAGGAGTCAGGCTGCCGATGGCAATGGCCACGGCCGCCAGCACGGCCAGCACCGTCCATAGACGATGGCGGTCATGCTGGCGCTGGAGCCAACTGGGTTCAGGCATGCTGGTGCTGGATGGCACGGTGATAGCGCGGGCTCAGGTCGTGCAGCGCCTCCATGAAGGCGGTGACGTTGTCCGGGTTGGTGAACTGGCTGATACCGTGGCCCAGATTGAACACGTGCCCCGGCCCTTCGCCGTAGCTGTCGAGGATACGCCCCACCTCGGCGCGAATGGCCGGCGGTCGGGCGAACAGCACGTTTGGGTCGAGATTGCCCTGCAGTGCCACCTTGTGGCCCACCCGGGCGCGCGCATCGGACAGTTCGGTGGTCCAGTCGAGGCCCACGGCATCCGGCCCCGCCAGGGCGATGTCCTCGAGCCACTGACCGCCGTTCTTGGTGAACAGGATCACCGGCACGCGCTTGCCTTCGTGGTCGCGGATCAGGCCGGCGACGATCTGCTCCATGTAGCGCAGCGAGAACTCAAGATAGGCCGGCGTGGAGAGCACCCCACCCCAGGTATCGAAGATCTGCACCGCCTGGGCCCCGGCGCGAATCTGCGCGTTGAGGTAGTCGGTCACCGCGCTGGCCAGGGTGTCGAGCAGGTCGTGCATCACGCTGGGCGTGTCGTAGAGCATGGTCTTCACGTGGCGGAAGTCCTTGCTCGAGCTGCCCTCCACCATGTAGGTGGCGAGCGTCCAGGGGCTGCCGGAGAAGCCGATCAGCGGCACCCGGCCGTTGAGCTCGCGGCGGATGGTCGAGACCGCCCGCATCACGTAGTCTAGGTCGCGCTCGGCGTCGGGCACGCTGAGAGCCGCCACGTCTTCGGCGGTGCGCACCGGCTTGCGGAACTTGGGTCCCTCACCAGTTTCGAAGTAGAGCCCCAGCCCCATGGCATCGGGGATGGTGAGGATGTCGGAAAACAGGATGGCGGCATCCAGCGGGTAGCGCTCCAGGGGTTGCAGCGTCACCTCGCAGGCCAGGTCGTGGTTGCGGCACAGGTCCATGAAATCGCCGGCTTCGGCGCGGGTCGCGCGATACTCGGGCAGGTAGCGGCCGGCCTGACGCATCATCCATACCGGCGTGCGGTCCACCGGCTGACGCAACAGAGCGCGCAGAAAACGATCGTTCTTGAGATCCATGCAGGCAGTCATCCCCGGGAAATGTCGCCACATTGTAGCGCATCCTTTTCCACGCGGCTTGACCCGGGCCAAGATCGGAGACACCGCACAATCGTGAGCCGCGCCGGCGTTCCTGCTAGAATGCGGGATTCACTTCCGCCATCGCCGTGGTCTTGACCGAGGTACCCCGTGACCATTCGATTCATCGCCGCCTCCCGGCTGCCCACGCCCTGGGCCACCTTCACCATGCACGGCTTCGAGGACGAAGCCACCGGCAAGGACCACATCGCGCTCACGCTGGGCGAGGTGGCCGACGGCGAGCCGGTACTCGGCCGGGTGCATTCGGAGTGCCTGACCGGCGACGCGCTGTTCTCCATGCGCTGCGACTGCGGCTATCAGCTGCAGGAAGCACTCAAGCGCATCGCCGACGAAGGCCGCGGCGTGCTGCTCTACCTGCGCCAGGAAGGCCGCGGCATCGGCCTGCTCAACAAGATCCGCGCCTATCACCTGCAGGACCAGGGCGCCGACACCGTGGAAGCCAACGAGCAGCTCGGCTTCGGCGCCGACCTGCGCCGCTACGACCTCTGCGTGCCGATGCTCGAACATCTGGGCATCCAGAGCCTGCGGCTGATGACCAACAACCCGCGCAAGGTCGATGCCCTGACCCAGGCCGGCGTCACCATTGCGGAACGCGTACCCCTGACCACGGGTCTCAATCCCCATAACGAGCAGTACCTCTCCACCAAGGCGGGCAAGCTCGGTCACATGATGGCGCTGGGCGACTTCACCCAGGCCGGCGACGTGGATATCGAACGCAAGCCCTGAGCCGCACCCGGCAGCGGGGCGCCCCTGACGGAAACGATCCCATGCCAGTAACGGAAACAACGGGCGGCCACCGCCACCACCTCATCGAGGAGCTGCTCAACAGCATCAGCCACGGTATCGGCGCGGTGCTGAGTCTTGTCGGCGTCGTGGTGCTACTGGTACTGGCTAGCATGGCCGCCCACGTCGACCCGTGGAAGATCGTCGGCATCAGCTTGTACGGTGTGACGCTGGTGCTGCTCTATGCCATTTCCACGCTCTACCACGGCGTTCGTCACCCACGGCTCAAGCGGCTGTTCCAGCATCTGGACCACTGCGCCATCTACCTGCTGATCGCCGGCACCTACACCCCCTTCCTGCTGGTCAACATGCGCAGCTCCACCGGCTGGACCCTGTTCGCCATCGTCTGGGGCCTGGCGTTGGCCGGCATTGCCTGCAAGCTCGCCTGGCCGCATCGCTTCACGGCCCTGCGAGTCGCCATCTACCTGGTCATGGGCTGGCTGATCGTCTTTGCCGGCGAGACGTTGAGCGCCAACCTGCCCACGGCCGGTATCGTGCTGCTCGCTGCCGGCGGCATCACCTACACCCTCGGCGTGGTGTTCTTCGCCATCAGCGCTATCCCCTTCAACCACGCCATCTGGCACCTGTTCGTGCTCGGCGGCAGTACCTGTCACTACTTCGCCGTCTACGCTGCCGTGCTGCCGTTCGGGGGTTGATGCTCGGCCAGCCTGAGCCGCTCCAGCCGGGCATAGAGGTACTCGGTGAAGAAGCCGTGCATGAGGAAGCGCTGGCTCAGGTTCCACGGTCCGACCAGGTAGTGCGGGTACTTGTTATAGGCCATCTCGGCCAGGGTCGGGTCGCCGATCAGCTGGCCGACGCGAATGGCGATGGACTGGTCGAGGTTGAAGCCATTGATGGCGTCGCGGTACTCCTCGCGGGTCAGCAGCAGGCAGAACAGGCACATGAACAGCGCATGGGCGCTCTCGAAATCGAGCACCTGGGTACGTCGGCGCGGCAGTTCGAAGTCGCACTCTTCCAACGAACGCCAGTGCGCCCAGTTGATCGCCTGCGGCGTCAGGGCTGCCGGGCGCTGCCGCCAGTAGCCCATCTCCTCGATCACCCGGAACAGCTCCTGATCGTGCTTGACGAAGCTGGCGTCGAGCATGTCCTCGATGCGGCTCGGGTAGAGCGTTAGCGGCTCCACCGTAACCTCCGGGCCGTTGTCGATGAGGAAGTTGAGAATGTTGGACTCGGTGGCGAAGTGGCGCAGGATCAATTGATTGGCGCTGGGGCTGACGAAGTGGGTGCAGAACCAGCAGATCAACCGCTGCAGCAGGCCGTGGGCCCGGAACTGGGGCAGCGGCAGGCGCTTCACGAACCAGATCAGATGCAGCAGCACGGCCAGCAGGAACTGCAGCAGCGGGCGCAGCGACCAGCGCGTGGGGCGCTCCAGGTCGTCCAGCCACAGCCGCACCGCCGCCGGCTCGATGGGCAGGGAGTCGTCGAACGCCAGCGCGCGCAGAAAGGGGCTACGCGGCCTCGGCCTGGTATCAGCCATGCTCGATCTCCTCCAGCTGCAAGGCATAGAGCCGCGCCACCACCCGCGCGGTGCGCAGGATCGCCTGCTGCTGCTCCGGCGTGCGGCAGACCCGGTCGATCAGCGTATAGAGCTTGTCCAGGTGGGCGTCGTCGTTCTCGCCGTGGTAGCGCATGAAGCAGGTATAACGGCCGTCGCCATCGGTGGCCTCGTCGATCCGCCGCGCCCAGTCGCTCGCCATCTTCTGTCCCAGCCCTTCGATGATCCACATGGCACCGATCAGATCCACCGGATTGGGCTGGCTGGCGCGATACATCATGAAGGCGTGCAGCGCCTCGCTGCCGGCGTTGCGCTGCCCGGCGCGGATCTCCGCCAGCGCGCCACCTGCCGCCACGAAGTCCGCCTCCAGCATCTCGTAGTCGCGATGCTCCTCCTTGGCATGACCGATCACTTCCGAGCGCACGTCGGCATAGTCACGCTCGAAGCTGGAGGCGCCGCGGGTGATCCAACGCGCGCCTTCGATCACCTGCTGGCGCAGGTGCAGCAGCAGGCTGCGGTAATCCTCGCGGGTGAAATTGCCGCGCTCCAGGCGCTGGATGATCGGCACCCGCCCCAGCTGGCGCTCGAAGTCGAACCACACACGCATCAACCCTTGCAGGCACTCCTGTCCCAACTGGGTGGTGACCTTGCTTTCCATGGTTATTCCTCCACGACCGTGAGCTGCATGTAGACGTTATTGAAGCGACCGCTCTCCGGCACCATGCACAGGATGGTGTCGCCGGTTTGGTAGCTCTGGGTGCGACGAAACTCGTCGAGCATGATGAACATCGAGGCGCAGCCGGTGTTACCGCGGGTATAGAGATTGGTGTACCACTTCTCCTCGGGGATGGCCGCGCCGGCCTGGGTCAACATGTCGAAGATCTTGCCGCGGAAATAGTGCGACGAGTAATGGCACAGCACGTGGTCGATCCGCCCCGTCTCGACCCGCCCTTCGTCGATCAGCCGCAGCAGGCCGTCCACCCCCAGCTTGACGATGTTGTCGAGCAGGCGAACGTCCTGACGGATCAGCAGGGCGCCGGCGGCCTCCGCCTCGGCGTAGGTGGCGAAATCCTGCCAGCTGCGCGCATCGCCCACCGCCCGGCCGACGCTCATGCACACCGGGTAGGCGTCGGCGTGGGAGAAACCGCGAATCCAGCCGATACGAAAGCTGCGCCGGCGCGGCACGCTCTCCAGCAGCAGCGCCCCGGCGCCGTCCGACAGCATCCAGCGCAGGAACTCGGCATTGAAGTCGACCTCCTGCGCCACCGCCTCGTAGCGGCTGGCCTTGAACAGCCGCGAGGCCAGCTCGCTGGCGATCACCAGGGCATTGTCGTGCTCACCGGCCTTGAGCCCGGTGTAAGCCGCCTTGAGCGCCATCATGCTGCTCGAGCAGATGCCGTGGCTGCTGTGCAGCTCCACGCCGGCCACGCCCAGCTCGGCCTGGACCATGCTGCCGAACCCCGGCAGCACCAGATCGCCCTGGCTGGTGGCCACGCTGAGCATCTCGAGCCGTGATTTACTTAGGAAGCTGTCGTCGAGGCAGGCCTGGCCCGCCCGGGCGGCCATCTCGTCGTTGCTGATCAGGGTGTTGTGCTCGGCATCGATGGCGTAGTGACGCTGACGAATGCCGTTGGATTGCAGGATGCGGCGCTTGAGCCGGCTCGGCTTGCCGTGCACCAGGCCGAGCACCGCCTCGATCTGCTCGTTGTCCACCGGCTCGCCCGGCAGATAGTGGCCGCTACTGGTGATATAGACGCTCATGCGGGATTGCCTCCGTGCTTGAGGTAGTGACGCAGGCAGCGCAGGTTCTCCTCCATGTAGGGAAACACGCACAGCAGGGCCATGAAGGTCAGGTAATAGGGCAGGTAGCGTTCGCCGCCGTGGGGCACCTCGACGGGAATCAGCCGTATCTGCCCGGCCCAGTTGAGGGAGACGAGATCGATCACCACCGGCCAGTTGATCACCATGATCATCGCCAGCATGTAGAACGGCAGGCTGGCCAGGTAGCTGTGGGCATGCATCTCCCAGATGCTGATGTGACGCCGGGGAGCGGCGTAGTGCACGTCCCAGTGGGCCACGACCTCATGCAGCACCCAGGCCAGCAGGCAGATCAGCAGCACCAGCACGTTGATGCGGTAGAGCAGGCACATGAGGATGGGGATGCCCACCTGAATGCCCATCGCCGAGTGCATCAGGGTCTCCTTCAGCCCCGAGGTCTCCTCGATGTGCGTGGCACGGTGACAGCACCAGTCGACGAAGCCGGCAATTCCCCATAGCGGCAGGAAGACGTACAGCAGGACATGGATCAACAGCGTGTGGGTATCCATGGCGATTTCCTCTGTTTCAGCGGTTCTCACACTGTTCTTGCAAGGCGCTTACGTTTCATGGATGATGTTAGGAAACACTGTTCGATAACTAATATCCACTAGGCGCACGCCATTTGCAAGCGCCAATCGAATGGAACGGAACATCATGAAACAGGCAACCCACAGGCAGGGCTCGGCTTCGGATAGCGCAGCCGCACCGCAGGCAGCCCGGGATCGCTATCCCGATGCCCTGCGTGCCGGCGCACTGTTGGTGGTGGTGTTCGGCCACTGGATCGCTACCCTGCCGCGGCTGGAAAACGGCCTGATGACCACCACCGACCACCTGCTGCTGGTGTGGACCGGCGCCGGGGTGCTCACCTGGCTGCTGCAGGTGGTGCCGCTGTTCGTCTTCGTCTCGGCCGCGGTCAGCGCCGATGGCGCCCAGCGTCGGCTGGATCAGGGCCAGCGCCAGTTGCACTGGTGGGCGGGCCGGGCTCTGGGCCTGGCCCGCCCCACCGTTACCTACCTGGCAGTGCTGGTGGCCTTCGTCCTGCTGGCGGCCTATACCGGCGGACGCCTGCTCGGCCCGCTCAACCACTCGCTCACCGTTCACCTCTGGTTCCTGATGATGCTGCTGGGCGTGCAGGCGCTGCTACCGCTGAGCGTGTGGGCCGACAACCGCTGGGGGCTCAAGGCCGTGGCAGGGCTGCTGCTGATCGCCGCCGCAGTGGACCTGCTGCGCGCCGGCATTAGCTCTCCCGGCGAGCTGCTGGAGCTGGGCGCTCGCGTCACCGCCAACGGTGGCGGCATCGGCTGGCTCAACGCCGCGGTGGTTTGGCTGCTGCCGCAGCAACTCGGCATCGCCTGGAAGCGCGGGCGCTTCTCCGGCCTGGGCTGCGGCCTCGCCCTGCTATTACTCGGGCTGATGTGGCTGGCCGCCGCCGTGGCCTCGGGCTACCCCGTGGCCATGGTCGACGGCGCCTTCGGCGTGCCCAGCAATCTGCTGCCACCCACCCTGGCGCTGGTCGGCGTGATGTGGGTTCAGGTAGGTGCCGCGCTGACCTTCGAAGCCCCCGTACGCCGCCTGCTGGAGCGCCGCCGAATCGACCGCACGGTGACGATCCTCGGCGCCCTGGGTATGCCGCTCTACCTCTGGCACAAGCTCGCCGAACTGCCGGCCGCCTGGCTGGGCGAGCGCCTGGGGCTGCCCATCGACGCCGGCATACCGGGCGAGGTGGGCTTCTGGCTCGGCCGCCTGTGGTGGATTGCGCTGTGCATCGTGGCCGTCGCCCCCGTGATGATCGCGGTGGTGACCTTCGAGATGCGCCGCAAGCGCGACGTGGTTTCTGCCACCGCTGCGCCGG
>NZ_BAEU01000033.1:0-22668 GCF_000246875.1 Halomonas sp. KM-1 | reverse complement strand
GGGCAGGCGCCGCGGGCGGCGATAACAGAGCGTCACGGCGGGCTCCGCGGCCAGTTGCTGCCCCACCTCTGCCACGGCGGCATCGGGCAGGTCCCACACCACCATGGCGTTGGCGCGCATGCCCAGGGCGTGATGCCTCACTACCAGCCCGAGGCGCTTGATCAGGCCTTCGCGCTGCCAGCACTCGACCCAGGCCAGCACTTCGCTCTCACTCATGCCGCACTGCTCGGCCAGCGTTAGCCAGGGGCGTTCGGTCAGCGGCAAGCCACGTTCCAGCAGCGAACGCAGCCGCTCAGGGCATGCGCTCGCGCGGGAAGCGGTGGCGGTGGATGTGGCTGTGACGGTCGAGGTCAGGCCGTTCATGGCGCCTCCAGTTCATCCCAGGGGATTGGGAAGCCGAGGTCGATGTGGTAAGCCGCGACCATCGGCAGGCGCAGCACCGCATATCCCAACTCCTCTTCCAACGCTTCCAGGCGCGCCTCGAGCTGCAGCTCGTCGGCCGCCGTCATCACGAACCAGAGGTTGAAATCGTGTTCGCGTAAATAGTTGTGATTGACCCCCGGTGAGCGGTTGATCGCCGCCGCCACCCGGTCGCGCTCGGCCTCGGGCACCGCCACTGCCGCCAGCAGGCTGGCGCCGGCGCGGGCATGGTCGAACACCGGCCCGACCCGGCTCAGCACCTGATCATGCTGCAAGGCCTGAAGCCGCTCGATCACCTCGGCCTCGCTCGTTCCCAGGCGCTCGGCCATGGCCGCGAAGGGGCGCTCGCAGAGCGGCAGGTCGCGCTGATAGGCATCGATGAGGCGTCGGTCGAGTGAGTCGAGTGCAGCCATGGGCAGTGTCCCGGCAGGCCGAAGGAAGCATGATCTTAAGCGGTATCTTACATGCGACATCAGCCCTGAAAGCGGCCATCGACGCTGCCGTTGACACAGGTCAAAAGAGGTATTTTCAAAGTATCTTTTTCACGCCCTCGAAGCCGCTACTTGCCGCGGCATTGACGTTCGTCAAAACAATGGCGTGATCGGAGCGCAACACTGCGTGAACGCTGCGCCCCGCTGCGGGTGCGGCAAACGCTGACTTTCGCTGCATCGTGAGGCTCCCCATGCACCTTCCGGCCCTGCCGTTATTCCTCGCTCTCATGCTTCCGGGCATCGCCATGGCGGAGCCCCATGCGGATGGCGTCGACCCGCAGCGCCAGGCCGAACTGGAAACCCTGCTCTATCAGGACTGCGGCTCGTGCCACGGCATGACCCTGCGCGGCGGACTCGGCCCGGCACTGCCCCGCGACCGCATGCAGGGCTTCAGCCCCGAGGCGCTCGCCCACATCATCCAGCACGGCATTCCCGGCAGCGCCATGCCGGGCTGGAAGGCCCTGCTGAGTGACGCCGAGGCGCGCTGGCTGGCGGAGCATCTGCGCACCGACAACCGCCTGAAAACGCTGCAACAGGACTGATTCCGGAGACTGGCCATGGCTATTCCACACCCGCTGAAGACACTGCTTGCCGGCGGCGCGCTCACTCTGCTGACCGCCGGCCAAGCGCTGGCCGAGACGCCGCTGAACGGGGAGCTGCGCGGTACCGGCGACCTCGGCGTGGTCATCGAGCGCGCCACCGGCAGCGTGGCGCTGGTCGACACCACCCGCCGCGAGGTGCTGCGGCATGTCGAGGGCTTCGGCGATCTCTCCCACGCCTCGGTGAAGTTCACCCGCGATGCGCGTTACGCCTTCGTCTTCGGCCGCGACGGCGGCCTGACCCGGCTCGACCTGCTCACCGGCGAGATCGATGCACGCATCATCCAGGGCGGCAACAGCATCGGTGGTGCCATCTCCCAGGACGGCCGCTTCGTGGCAGTGGGCAACTACGAACCGGGCGGGGTGAAGGTGTTCGATACCGAGACCATGGAGCTGGTCATCGATGTGCCGGCCACCTATCAACGACCGGATGGCAGCAGTGCCCAGGCCAAGGTGGTGGGCGTGGTGGACGTGCCGGGCAATATCTTCGTCTTCAGCCTGTTCGAGGCCGGCGAGATCTGGACCCTGGACATGTCCCAGGACGAGCCCGAGCTGACCCAGTACCGCGACGTGGGCAGCATGCCTTACGACGCCCTGATCACCGCCAACGGCCGCTACTACATTGCCGGCCTGTTCGGCGAGGACGGCATGGCCCTGCTCGACCTGTGGCACCCGGAGAATGGCGTGCAGCGTATCCTGCCAGATTACGGTCAAGGCGAGCAGCGCCTGCCGGTGTACAAGATGCCCCACCTGGAAGGCTGGGCCATGGCCGGCGACCAGGCCTTCTTCCCCGCCGTGGGCCGCAACGAGGTGCTGGTGGCCGACAGCCGCGATTGGTCGCTCACCAACCGCATCGAAGTGCACGGCCAGCCGATCTTCGTCATGAGCCGCCCCGACGAGCGTCAGGTGTGGGTCACCTTCGCCCACCCGCTCAACGACAAGGTGCAAGTCATCGACACCCAGACCCACGAGGTGATCCAGACCCTGGAGCCCGGCGAATCGATCCTGCACAAGGAGTTCACTCCCCGCGGCGAGCACATCTGGATCTCGGCTCGCGACAGCAACCAGGTGGTGGTCTACGACACCCGCACCTTCGAGGAGCTGGCCAGGCTGCCGGCCGAATCGCCCAGCGGGATATTCTTCACCCATCGGGCGCACAGGATAGGGCTGTGAGCCAGGGCTATGAGACAGGACTATCCCGTCTCGCCATGACCCTCATCAAAAGCCGCTCTGCCGTAGTCGACTAGCATGGTCGGGTTTACCAGACTGCGAGGAGAGCGACATGGAGCTCGTCTGCCCGGCCGGCAACCTGCCGGCCCTGAAGCGGGCGGTGGATGAAGGCGCCGATGCCGTCTACTTCGGCTTCCAGAACGCCACCAATGCCCGGCAGTTCGCCGGCCTCAATTTCACCGACAAGCGTGCCCGCGAAGGCATCGACTACGCCCATGCCCGCGGCAAGAAGGTGTTCTGCGCCATCAACACCTATCCACAGCCCGACGGCTGGGCCCAGTGGACCCGCGCCGTGGATCAGGCCGCCGAGCTCGGCGTCGACGCCCTGATCATGGCCGACATGGGCTTGCTCGACTATGCCGCCCGGCGCTACCCGGACCTCGCCCGCCACCTCTCGGTGCAGGGCTCGGCCACCAGCCACGAGGCGCTGCGCTTCTACCACGACCAGTTCGGCATCAAGCGCGCCGTGCTGCCGCGGGTGCTCTCCATCACCCAGGTGCGCGACCTAGCCAAGCAGAGCCCCGTCGAGCTGGAGGTATTCGCCTTCGGCAGCCTGTGCATCATGGCCGAAGGGCGCTGCTATCTCTCGTCCTATCTCACCGGCGAGTCGCCCAACACTCGCGGGGTCTGTTCGCCGGCGGCCCACGTGCGCTGGGAGGAGACACCCCAGGGGCTCGAGTCGCGCCTGAACGGCGTGTTGATCGACAGATATGGCGAGGGCGAGCGGGCCGGCTACCCCACCCTGTGCAAGGGGCGCTTCGAGGTCGGCGGCGAGACCTACCACGCCATCGAGGAGCCCACCAGCCTCAACACCCTGGAGCTGCTGCCGGAGCTGCGCGAGCTGGGCATCAGCGCGGTGAAGATCGAGGGCCGCCAGCGCAGCCCGGCCTACGTGTCGAAGGTCGCCGGTATCTGGCGCCAGGCACTGGATCGCCTCGAGCGAACGCCGGAGCGCTTCCACCCCGATCCCGCCTGGATGGCCGGCCTCGGCGAGGTCTCCGAGGGCGCCACCACCACCCTGGGCGCCTACGAACGCCGCTGGAAATAGGAGCTTTTCATGTCATCCGATTCCCTGCAGCTCGCCCTGGGCCCGGTGCTGTTCTACTGGACCCGCGAGCGCTACGCCGACTTCTACCGTGAGGCCGCCGACTGGCCGGTGGAAATCGTCACCCTGGGCGAGTCCGTCTGCTCGCGTCGCCGCGACATGAAGCTCGACGACTGGCTCGGCATCGGCCGCGAGCTGGCCCAGAGCGGCAAGCAGGTGGTGCTGGCGAGCCAGACCCTGATCGAGTCCGAGGCCGATCTGCGCGACCTGCGCAAGCTGTGCGACAACGGCGAGTTCATGGTCGAGGCCAATGACCAGAGCGCCCTGCAGCGCCTGGCCGCCGCCGGCCTGCCCTTCGTCGCCGGCGCCGCGCTCAACCTCTACAACACGGCCGCCATCGGCGTGATGGCCCGGGCCGGCATGCAGCGCTGGCAGGCCCCGGTGGAGATGTCCCGCGACGATCTCGCCCGCCTGCTGGCCGACTGCGCCACCGAGGGGCTCGAACAGTCCTGCGAGGTGTTCGCCTACGGCCATCTGCCGCTGGCCTGGTCGTCGCGCTGTTTCACCGCGCGGCGCCACCAGAAGCCCAAGGACCGCTGCCAGTTCGTGTGCCAGAAGTACCCGGAAGGCCTGGCGCTGCGCTCCCAGGAATCCAAGGAGGTGTTCACCCTCAACGGCATCCAGACGCTTTCCGGTGCCTGCCAGGACCTGCGCCACGAGGTCGGCGACATGGCCTCGATGGGTGTGGCCGTGGCGCGGTTGAGCCCCCGCGCCGAGGGCATGGCCGAGGTGGTCGCCGCCTTCGACGCCGCTCGCCGCGGCGCGTTGCCCGCCGCCGACCCGCTCAGCCTGGTCGAGGCCGAGGTGTGCGACGGCTACTGGCACGGTCGCCCGGGCATGGATAACACCCGGCTGACCGCTAGCTGAACCGCCCCGCGATGAGCGCCTTTGCGGTCGTGTTCGAACCCCGCCAACCGGCGGGGTTCGTCGTTCCTCGACGTTTCGACTGGCCTTTTTCTGACCTGGATCATTTTCTCTCGCTGCCGAAGGCATTAGCCTTCACACACCATATATTGTGGTTAGAAATATCAAATGGCAGCACATATAGGGAGATTACGGTGAACGCCCCCATCCGCCAGGCCGGCCCGCGCCGCATCGACGTCGCCTCGACCGTCAACGAATACCTCGAACGCGCCGACTGGCGCGTGCACGCCAACGCCAACCAGGGCTACTCCCTGGGCGGGCTGATCCTCAACGTCTCGGGCAAGCTGATCGCCAACTACTGGCTCGACGAGGTCTACCCGGCCGAGGTCGGCGCCGCCCACCGCGAAGGCGACCTGCACATCCACGATCTCGACATGCTGTGCGGCTACTGCGCCGGCTGGTCGCTACGCCAGTTGCTGATCGAAGGCTTCAACGGCGTGCCCGGTCGCGCCGAGAGCGGCCCGCCACGCCACCTCTCCAGCGCCCTGGGGCAGATGGTCAACTTCCTCGGCACGCTGCAGAACGAGTGGGCCGGCGCCCAGGCCTTCAGCTCCTTCGATACCTACCTCGCCCCCTACGTGCGCAGGGACGGCCTCGACTATCCGGCCGTCAAGCAGGCGATCCAGGAGTTCATCTACAACCTCAACGTGCCGTCGCGCTGGGGCAGCCAGACGCCCTTCACCAACCTCACCTTCGACTGGGTATGTCCGGCGGACCTGCGCGACCAGGTGCCGATCATCGGCGGCCAGGAGCAGCTCTTCACCTACGGCGAGCTGCAGACGGAGATGGACCTGCTCAACCGCGCCTACCTGGAGGTGATGGAGGCCGGCGACCGCCAGGGTCGGGTGTTCACCTTCCCCATCCCCACCTACAACATCACCCCGGATTTCGACTGGGAGAGCGACAACGCCGAGCGGCTGTTCGCGCTGACCGCCAAGTACGGCCTGCCCTATTTCCAGAACTTCCTCAATTCCGACCTGGAGCCGCACATGGTGCGCTCCATGTGCTGCCGCCTGCAGCTCGACCTGACCGAGCTGCTCAAGCGTGGCAACGGCCTGTTCGGCAGCGCCGAGCAGACCGGCTCGCTGGGGGTGGTGACGCTCAACTGCGCACGACTGGGTTATCGCTTCGCCGGCGACCGGGCGGGCCTGCTGCGCGAACTCGACCACCTGCTGGCGCTGGGCCGCGACAGTCTGGAGCTCAAGCGCGAGTGCATCCAGCAGTGGATGAACGAGGGGCTCTACCCCTATACCCAGCGCTACCTGGGCACCCTGCGCAACCACTTCTCCACCCTGGGCGTGAACGGGCTCAACGAGATGGTGCGCAACTTCTGCGACGACCGCTACGACATCACCGCCCCCGAAGGGCGCCAGCTGGCCCTCGAAGTGCTCGACCACGTGCGCACCAGGATGCAGCAGTTCCAGACCGAGACCGGCCACCTCTACAACCTGGAAGCGACCCCGGCGGAGGGCACCACCTACCGTTTCGCCCGCGCCGATGCCGAGCGCTTCCCTGGCATTCTGCAGGCCGGCACGCCGGAGGCGCCCTACTACACCAACTCCAGCCAGCTGCCGGTGGGGCACACCGACGACCCCTTCGAGGCGCTGATTCACCAGGACCCGCTGCAGACCCGCTACACCGGCGGTACCGTGCTGCACCTCTACATGCGCGAGCGGCTCTCCAGCGCCACCGCCTGCCGCAAGCTGGTACACACCGCGCTGTCGCGCTTCCGCCTGCCCTACATCACCGTGACGCCGACCTTCTCGATCTGCCCGGTGCACGGCTATCTGGCCGGCGAACACGAGTTCTGCCCCAAGTGCGACGAAGCACTGCTGGCAAGACGCGCCGCGGCCATCCCGGCCTGAGCGTTTTTAAACCGCTGTCATCAACCCTTTGGAAGGAGCCAAGCCATGACGAACATCGACACCCTGCCCACCGAACAACGCCAGCGCTGCGAGGTCTGGACCCGCGTGATGGGCTACCATCGCCCGGTCAGCCAGTTCAACGTCGGCAAGCGCGCCGAGCATCGCGAACGCCGCCATTTCACCGAGCGGGCCGCCGCCCTGACGCCCTGACATTCGACCGATGGACCTGCCGGGCCCGGTGCCCGGCATTCACGTCCCAAGCCGAGAAGCTCCCATGATCGCCACCGACCTCGCCCCGCCCCCCTTCACGTCTCTCGACGGCATTCGCCTGCCCGTCGCCGGCATGACTCAGATGACCACCCTGGACTATCCGGATCATCTGGCCTGTGTGGTGTTCCTGCAGGGCTGCCCGCTGCGCTGCGGCTACTGCCACAACGGCCATATGATGGCGCCGCGTCGCGGCGACGAGAACGAGTGGCAGGCGGTGCGTGAGTTCCTCGAGAGCCGCCGGGGCCTGCTCGAGGCGGTGGTGTTCAGCGGTGGCGAACCGACGCTGCACAACGCCCTGCCGGCGGCGGTACGCGAGGTCAAGGAAATGGGCTTCAAGGTCGGCTTGCATACCGCCGGCCCTTACCCGGCGCGGCTTTCACGGCTGCTGCCGTGGCTCGACTGGGTGGGGCTCGACGTGAAGGGACGCGGGGGCGACTTCGACCGCATCTGCGGGCGTCCCGGCATCTGGCAGCGCAACAGCCAGAGCCTGATGGCGCTGCTCGACGGCGGCATCGACTTCGAGTGCCGCACCACCGTGCACTGGCGCGACTTCTCGCTGGCCGAGGTGGAGCGCCTGGCGCTGACCCTGGCCGACTGCGGCGTGCGCCGCTACGCCATTCAGGTGGCCCGCACCCGCCAGTGCCTCGACCCGGCCTACTGCCAGCCGGTGGAGAACGCCCCGCCGCGGGCGATGCTGGCCGGGCTGGTCAAACGCCTGGCACCGCATTTCGAGCGCATCGAGCTCAGGGAGTGAGTTTAAGATTCTCCGGTCCAAACGCATCGGGCAGGAGCTGTTCCATGGTGTAGCGCTTGAGCAGCCGGCCTTCGGCGTCGACCACGTGGATACGGGTCTCGGCGTCGGCAAATTCGCGGATGCGCTGGCGGCAGTCGCCGCAGGGGGTGCACAGGTGCTCGCCGGGGCCGATCACGTAGACGTGGCGCAGGCGCCGCTCGCCGGCGCTGACCATGGCGGCAATGGCCGAGGCCTCGGCGCACAAGCCCTTGTAGTGGGCCACCTCGACGTTGGCGCCGAAGTAACGCGCGCCGCTCTCGCTTTCCACCATGGCGCCCACCGGATGCTGCGAGTACGGCGCGTAGGCGTTGCCGCGTACCGCGATCAATGCGCCGACGATGGCCGGGTCGACGGCGTCGCTCATGCCATGGCTCATGCCGCCCCCGCCGCGTCGTCGCGCAGTACCGCTTCCAGTGCCACCTCGACCATCTCGTTGAAGCTGCGCTCGCGGGCCTCGCTGGGCAGCGATTCACCCTTGAGGATATGGTCGGAGACGGTACAGATGGTCATCGCCCGGCCGCCGAACTCCGCCGCCACGCCGTAGAGCCCCGCCGCCTCCATCTCCACGCCAACGATGCCGTAGCGCTTCATCAGTTCGAACAGCTCGCCCTGGGGGCTGTAGAACAGGTCCGCCGAAAACAGGTTGCCCACCTTCACCGGCACGCCCTGGGCCGCGGCGGCGTCCACCGCGTGGCGGGTCAACTCGAAGTCGGCGATGGCGGCGAAGTCGTGACCCATGAAGCGAGTACGGTTGACCGCCGAGTCGGTGCTCGCACCGAGGCCGATCACCACGTCACGCACCGCCACGTCGTCGCGCACCGCGCCGCAGGAGCCGACCCGGATCAGGCGCTGCACGCCATAGTCGGTGATCAGCTCCTTGGCGTAGATGGAGACCGAGGGGATGCCCATGCCGTGGCCCATCACCGAGATCTCGCGGCCGCGATAACGGCCGGTGAAGCCGAGCATGTTGCGCACGCTGGTGACCTCGCGGGCATCCTCGAGGAAGGTCTCGGCGATGTGCTTGGCACGCAGCGGGTCGCCGGGCATCAGCACGGTGTCGGCGAAGATGCCGCGTTCGCCCTGAATATGGGGAGTCGCCATGTCAGGCTCCTATGCAGCGAGAGGGTCGGGTTGAGGTGGCTTGGGCTGAGGTGGAGAGGCAATAAAACTCGTGCCGTCGGCCATGGGCGCCAGGCCCAGATGCGCCGCCAGGCTCTGGCCGATATCGGCGAAGGTGTCGCGCGCGCCCAGCGAGCCGGGAGCGAGCCCGGCCCCCAGCGCCAGCACCGGCACCCGCTCGCGGGTGTGATCGGTGCCGTGCCAGGTGGGATCGCAGCCGTGGTCGGCGGTGATCACCAGCAGGTCGTCGTCGCGCAGTTTGGCCAGCAGCTCGGGCAGCCGCGCGTCGAAGTCCTCCAGCGCGGCGGCATAGCCGGTCACGTCGCGCCGATGGCCGTAGAGGGTGTCGAAGTCGACGAAGTTGGTCATCACCAGCGAGCGCTCGCCGGCCTCGTCCAGGGCGGCCAGGGTGGCGTCCATCAGCGCATCGTGGCCGCTGGCCTTGAGCGTGCGCGTCACCCCGCAGTGGGCGTAGATGTCGGCGATCTTGCCGATGGCGAACACCTCGCCGCCGTCGTCACACAGCTTCTGCAGCACCGTGGGCGCGGGCGGCTCGACGCTGTAGTCGCGGCGGTTGGCGGTGCGGGCGAAGTCCGCCGCGCTCTGGCCGACGAAGGGCCGCGCGATCACCCGACCGATGTTGTAGGGCTCGAGCAGGCGTCGGGCGGTCTCGCACAGGTCATCAAGGCGCTCGAGGCCGAAGGCTTCCTCGTGGGCGGCGATCTGCAGCACCGAATCCGCCGAGGTGTAGACGATGGGCTTGCCGCTGGCCATGTGCTCTTCGCCGAGCCGGGCGATGATCTCGGTGCCCGAGGCGTGGCAGTTGCCCAGCACGCCGGGCAGCTCGCCCTCGCGGATCAACGCTGCGAGCAGCTCGGGCGGAAAGCTCTCCTCGCGGTCGAGGAAGTAGCCCCAGTCGAAGCGCACCGGCACCCCGGCGACCTCCCAATGGCCCGAAGGGGTGTCCTTGCCCGAGGAGATCTCCCCGGCGTGGCCGTAGGCGCCGACCACCTCGGCCGGTAGCTCGACGCCCTCGGCCCAAGCGCCGGTGCTCTCGCGGTGGGCGTGAAACAGCCCCAGCCGGCCCAGGTTGGGCAATGCCAGCGGTCCTCTGCGAGCGGCCGGGCCGGCTTCGGGGCCCTGTAAAGAGCCGCCGCGGGCGCAGGCGGCGGCGATATGACCCAGGGTGTCGGCCCCGGCATCGCCGAAGCGCTCGGCATCGGGGGCCGCGCCGATGCCGAAGGAGTCGAGTACCAGCACAATGGCACGCGTCATGGCGCCTCCCGACGGATCACGTCTTGAATGAGTGTAGGCAGTACGACGTCGCCGGGCGCGACGTCGTTCACTTCGATGGCCGCCCGCAGCTGGCTGGCGGCGCGCTCGGCATCGGCTTCGCTGCCGGCGTGCACCCAGGCCAGCGGGCGTTCGCCGTCGACCGACTCGCCGAGGGCGACGATACCGGTCAGACCGACGGCATGATCGATGGCATCGCTCGGCGCACGACGTCCACCGCCCAGCGTCACCACGGCAAGCCCCAGGGCACGGGTATCCATGCGCGTGACCCGGCCGCTGCGCTCGGCGTATACGGGGCGCACCACTGCCGCCAGGGGCAGATGCCGGTCATGGCGTTCGAGCAGGTCGCTGGGGCCTCCCAGGCCCGCCACCATGCGGGCGAAGCGCTCGGCGGCGGCGCCGCTGGCGAGCCGCTCGTCGAGCAGGGCCAGGGCGCCTTCCTGGTCGCTGGCCAGCCTGCCGGCCAGCAGCAGCTCGGCGGCAAGCGTGCGGGTCACCTCCAGCAGACGCCCGTCCCTCTTATCTCCGGCGAGCAGCGCAATCGCCTCGCGCACCTCGACGGCATTGCCGGCACAGGGCGCCAGCGGCTGGCTCATGTCGGTGAGCAGCACGGTGGTCGGCGTGCCGGCGCGGCTGGCCACCTCGGCGATGGTGCTGGCCAGCTCGAACGACGCCTCATGAGTGGGCATAAAGGCCCCACTGCCGCTCTTGACGTCCATCACCAGAGCGTCGAGGCCGCAGGCGAGCTTTTTCCCCAGGATCGAGCTGACGATCAGCGGCAGCGACTCCACCGTAGCGGTGACGTCACGGATGGCGTAGAGCCGCCGATCGGCCGGGGCCAGCTCGGCGGTCTGGCCGACGATGGCCACGCCCGCTTCGCGTACCAGGCGGCGAAAGCACTCCCGCGAGGGAGCGATATCGTAGCCGGGAATCGCCTCGAGCTTGTCCAGGGTGCCGCCGGTATGGCCCAGGCCGCGACCGGACACCATCGGTACATAGCCGCCGCAGGCGGCGATCCAGGGTCCCAGCACCAGCGAGACGAGGTCGCCCACGCCGCCGGTGGAGTGCTTGTCGAGCACCGGCCCCGGCAGGTCGAGCCCCTCGCCCAGACCGCGCCACGCCAGCACCTCGCCGGAGTCGCGCACCGCCTCGGTCAGTGCCACCGTCTCGGCGGCATTCATGCCGTTGAGGAAGATCGCCATGGCCAGCGCACCGACCTGGGCGTCGGAGAGGCTGCCGTCCGCGATACCGCCCACCAGCTCGCCTATCGCCTCGGGCGAGAGCGCCTGGCCGTCTCGCTTGGCGCGGATCAGCTCCTGAGGAAGCGCACGGATAGCCATCAGTAGCCTCCCGTCGGGCCCTTGTCTTGCTGCTCGACTTCTAAGGTGTCGAGCAGGCTGCCGAGCAGCCCCGAGGCGCCGAAGCGGAAGTGAGCCGGGGTGATCCACTCGGCCCCCATCACCCGCTCGGCAAGCTGCAGGTAGGCGGCGGCATCTTCGGCGGTGCGCACCCCGCCGGCGGCCTTGAAGCCGACGTCGCGGCCGCTCGCCTTGATTGCGGTGAGCAGGATCTTGGCGGCGTTCAGGGTGGCGTTGACCGCCACCTTGCCGGTGGAGGTCTTGAGGAAGTCGGCGCCGCCGTCGATGGCCAGCATGCCGGCGCGGTCGATCAGCCCGGCGTCCTTGAGCTCGCCGGTTTCCAGAATCACCTTGAGCACGGCGTCGCCGCACTCGCGCTTGCAAGCCTCGACCAGTTTACGGCCGACCTCGGCGTCACCCGCCATCAGCGCACGGTAGGGAAACACCACGTCGACCTCGTCGGCGCCGGCGGCGATGGCCGCCCGGGTCTCCTCTGCGGCGCGCTCGATGTCCGCCTCCCCGTGGGGAAAATTGGTCACCGTGGCCACCTTCACCTTGCCGGCCAGGCCCTGCTCGGCCAGCGCCTGACGCGCGGTTGCCACGAAGGCGGGAAAGACACACACCGCCGCCGGATGGCCCACGGGGGTGTTGGCGCGGGTGCACAGCTCGCGAATGACGGCATCGCTGTCATCGTCGTTGAGGCTGGTGAGGTCCATCAGCGCCAGGGCCTGGCGCGCGGCCTGCTGCAGTTCGGTCATGACGTTACCTGTCGAAGCAAAGAATTTACGGTGGCCATCAGATCACTCCCCCGATGGAGAGGAAGAACCCGGCAATGGCAGCCGACATCAGGTTGGAGAGGGTGCCGGCCAGCACCGCCTTGACCCCGAAGCGGGCAATGTCGTGACGCCGGCTGGGAGCGATACTGCCCAGGCCGCCAAGCAGGATGGCGATCGACGAGAGGTTGGCGAAGCCGCACAGGGCGAAGGAGAGAATGGCGATGGTGTGGCCGCTCATGGCCTGGCCGGTGTTCGCCACCATCGCATCGCCGTCGATGTAGGGCGCCAGGTTGATGTAGGCGACGAACTCGTTGACCACCAGCTTCTGGCCGATGAAGGAGCCGGCCAGGGTGGCCTCCGCCCAGGGCACGCCGAGCACGAAGGCGAGCGGCGCGAACAGCCAGCCGAGGATCAGCTCCAGGCTCAGCTGCTCGAACCCGACCCAGCCGCCGATGCCGCCGAGCATGCCGTTGACCAGTGCGATCAGACCGATGAAGGCGAGCAGCATGGCACCAACGTTGGCCGCCAGGCGCAGCCCGGACGAGGCCCCCGCCGCCGCCGCGTCGAGCACGTTGACCGGCCTGTCCTCGGCCTCGATCACCTCGCTGGCCTCCTCCACGTCGTCTACCGGCTTCTCGGTCTCGGGCATGATCAGCTTGGCGAACAGCAGGCCGCCCGGCGCGGCCATGAACGAGGCCGCCACCAGGTACTCCATGGGAATGCCCAGCGCCGCATAGCCCGCCAGCACCGAGCCGGCCACCGAGGCCAGCCCGCCGCACATCACCGCGAACAGCTGCGAGGGGGTCATGCGGGCGATGAAGGGGCGCACCACCAGCGGCGCCTCGGTCTGGCCGACGAAGATGTTGGCAGTGGCCGAGAGCGACTCGGTACGCGAGGTGCCCAGCGCCTTCTGCAGCGCCCCGCCGAGGATGCGGATCACCCACTGCATGATGCCGATGTAGTAGAGCACGGCGATCAGCGAGGAGAAGAAGATGATCACCGGCAGCACCTTGATGGCGAAGACGAAGCCGATGCTGTCGGTATCGGCCAGGCCGCCGAAGAGGAAGTCGATGCCGTCGTTGGCGTAGAGCACCACCTGGCTCACGCCGGCGGAAACGGTCTGCAGCACGGTCTGACCGAACGGCACGTAGAGCACGAAGGCGCCGATGCCGGCCTGAATGGCGAAGGCGCCACCCACGGTTCGCAGGCGGATGTCGCGACGGCTGGTGGAAAAAATCAGAGCGATGGCGATCAGCGTCGCCATGCCGACCAGGCTCATGATGGCAGTCATGGAATCCATCCTTTGGTGCCGGCGGCGATGTGCCAGGACCCGCCGCATCTGGTTGTCGTGATATCAGCGCAGGGGAAGACTGCACGAGATGTTAAAATTATAACATTTTGTGTTATCTAACCAACATTCATCCAAAGCGCAAGATTGCTACGCCAAACGCAGTGGCTTAAGGACAGGACAGTGTAGGGAGTGGAAAATACTCGTTGCCTAGCTCAACATAGGGCCAGCCAAAGCGATCTTCGCGCCAAGTTCTGGAGGGTAAGTTGGAGAGCAACGAATGAAAGACCGCAGCGCCATGCGCCTGGCCCGTCTGCAGCAGGCACTGGCCGGTGGCGGCACCCTCCCCCTCGGCGAGGCCGCTCAGATGTGCGGCGTCTCCGAGATGACCATTCGTCGTGACGTGGCCGCAAGCGACGGCGCCATGATCCTGCTCGGTGGACGCCTGGTCATGGCCAATCACTATGCGCCGGTGTATGACCTCGACCAGCAACAGGACAGCCACACCCTGGCCAAGCGCAGGCTCTGCGAACGGGCCGCCGGCTTCATCGAAGACGGCGACACTCTGTTCATCGACTGCGGCACCACCCTGCTGCCCCTGGCGGGCTTGCTCGCCGAGCGCCGCCAGCTCACCGTGGTGACCTACGCACTCAACGTCGCCAATGCCATGAGCCTGGTGCCTGGCGTACGCCTGGTACTGCTGGGTGGGCTCTATCATACCACCTCGCACTCCTTCGGCAGCGACGACATGAGCGCGGCAATCAAGCGCCTGGGCATCAATCGCGCCTTTATCTCGGCCGCCGGGGTGCACGCCGAGCGCGGTGTGAGCTGCTTTCACTTCCACGAAGTCGCCCCCAAGCAGGCCGCCATCGCCTGCGCCGAACAGCGCCTGCTGGTGGTGGACGAGAGCAAGATCGGCCAGGTGCGCCCCGCCTACTTCGCCCAGCTCGACGACTTCGACGTGGTGATCACCGACGGCGACATGACCCTACCGCAAGCCGACGGCGGCCCCAGAATCGTCGCCGCCTGACCCCGGACACGACGAAGCCGGAGCAAGTCCGGCTTCTGGGGGCATAGCATGTCCGTGCAGACAGTTTCAGAAAGTGCTGGTCAGCTTGGCGAGCGAGATGAAGCGCTAGGCGCACGGAGCGCAGGAACCGGAGCCTATGGGGTATAGGTGAGGATTCCGAGCACCGCGCAACGCAGCGATTCGCTCGCGCAGCCAGCTGTACAGTGCTTTCTTAGCCGCACTTGGACCAGCCACAGCCCGCATAGCAGGTGGGGCAGCCGTCCATCATGATCAGCTCGCCGCGACACTCCGGACAGTGGCCCACCACCGTGGGGCCGTCGCCCTTCTCTTCGGCGACTGCCGCCTTGGCCTGCTTCTCGGCCTGCGCCTCCTCTTCGGGGGTGGGCGGCTGCCAGGGGTGGCCGTGGGTCAGACGGTGGGCGTAGCGGCGCACCAACTCCTCCACCGGCACCTGGTTGCCGTCCTGGTCGAGGAAGCCGCGGCGGTAGAGGATCTGCTGGATCGACCAGGCGATGGCGGCCACTTCGGAGTCGTGGAACATCGGCTTGCCCCAGCGGTTCATGCCGCAGCGCACCAGGCCCTTGTCCCAGGCCACCTTGCGCAGGTCGGCCACCGCCTGGGTGACGTAGCCGCCGCGGGCGGCCAGCGACAGGCTGCGCATGGTGGCGGTGATCCACTGGTGCTCGCTGGAGAGCTGGCCGGAGGGGAAGAAAAACTCCACCGGACGCTCGATCACCACACGCTTGCCGTCGAGCACGCCTTCCACCGGCATGAAGGAGACCAGCAGGTAGACCTTCTTGCGGCCTTCAGCGCCGACGTAGGAGATCTTCTCGGAAACGGCCTCCAGCGTCCCTTCCGGGCGCGAGGGAATGCGTACCGTGAGCGGGTTCTCGTCGGCCAGCGGCGCCTCTTGCACCGCCTTCTTGACGCTGTAGGAAACGATCTTGGACTTGATTTCGACGGCCATCACGGGGCTCCTGCGGAAAAAGGTTGAACGGCACACAGCGGCTCGGGGCTGATCCGTCGACAGGCCTGCGAGGAGGCGCTGTAAACCCATCCCTGGGCGCTACCTTCGCCATCCATGGCGAAGAACCTCCTCTTCGGCCTGTCCCCGGCGCCCCTCGCTACCGGCAGTTGGGAGAGCACAGGCTTACCACTTGCCATAGGTGCCTTCCTTCAGCGCGTCGTACAGGTTCGCTGCGTTGTGCTCTTCGCCGTCGTAGACCACCTTCTCGTCGCCAGAAAGCTCCAGCGTCTCGCCGTTCTCCAGCTCGAACACGTAGGTGGTGTTCTTGAGGTCGTCCTCGCGCACCAGCACGCCCTGGAAGGCCTCGGGGTTGAAGCGGAAGGTGGTGCAACCCTTGAGCTTGCTCTCGTAGGCGTCCAGGTAGAGGTCCTTGAACTGCTCGAAGGGGAACTCGGTGGGCACGTTGACCGTCTTGGAGATCGCCGAGTCGACCCACACCTGAGCCGCCGCCTGCACCGCCACGTGCTGCTTGGGGGTGACCGCATCGGCGGTGATGAAGTAGTCGGGCAGGTCGCTCTCCACCGCGTCGCTGGCGATGAAGTGGCGGTAGGCGGCCAGCTCGAAGGAGACCACTTCCACCTGCTCCTTGGTCTTCTTGCCGGACTGGATCACGTTGCGGAAGTAGCGGTGCGAGAACGATGGCTCGATGCCGTTGGAGGCGTTGTTGCCCAGCGACAGCGAGATGGTGCCGGTCGGTGCGATGGAGCTGTGGTGGGTGAAGCGCGCGCCGTGCTCGGCGAGTGCCGCGACCAGCTCCGGTTCCACCTCGGCGACCTTCTGCATGTAGCGACTGTAGCGGGCGTGCAGGATGCGCCCCGGCACCTTGTCGCCGATCTCGTAGCCGTCCTTCGCCAGCTCCGGACGCTCGCGCATCATCTTCGGCGTGATTTCGAAATCCTCGGCGAGTATCGGCGCCATGCCCTTCTCGCGGGAGAGTTCCAGTGCCTGCTTCCAGCCCTCGATGGCCAGGTTGCGGCTCACCTCTTCGGTGAAGGCCAGCGACTCGGCGGAGCCGTAGGGGATCTTGAGCATGGTCAGGGTCGAACCGAGGCCGAGGAAACCCATGCCGTGACGGCGCTTGGCCTCGATCTCGCGGCGCTGGCCGGGCAGCGGCAGGCCGCTGATCTCGACCACGTTGTCGAGCATGCGGGTGAAGATCGCCACCACCTGGCGGTAGCGCTCCCAGTCGAAGCGCGGCTTCTTGCCGAACGGGTCGATGACGAAACGGGTCAGGTTGACCGAGCCCAGCAGGCAGGCGCCTTCCGGCGGCAGGGGCTGTTCGCCGCAGGGGTTGGTGGCACGGATCTCCTCGCAGAACCAGTTGTTGTTCATGCGGTTGACCTGGTCGATCAGGATGAAGCCCGGCTCGGCGAAGTCGTAGGTGGAACGCATGATGGTGTCCCACAGCTCACGCGCCTTGATCACCTCGACGATGCGGCAGGCCACGCGGCCTTCGGCGTCGACCGTGTAGCCCTCTTCGACCACCGGCCAGTCGCGGTAGATCAGGTCCTCGGACTTGACGTCCTCCTTCTCGCCGGCGTGCAGCGGGAAGGCCAGCGGCCAGTCGGCGTCGTTCTTCACCGCCTCCATGAACTCGTCGGTGATCAGCAGCGAAAGGTTGAACTGACGCAGCCGGCCGGCTTCGCGCTTGGCCTCGATGAAGGCACGCACGTCGGGGTGGCCGACGTCGAAGGTGCCCATCTGGGCTCCGCGGCGGCCGCCCGCCGAGGCTACGGTGAAGCACATCTTGTCGTAGATATCCATGAACGCCAGCGGGCCGTTGGTGCCGGCGCCGGCGCCGAACACGAAGGCGCCCTTGTGGCGCAGGGTGGAGAACTCGTAGCCGATGCCGCAGCCCGCCTTGAGGGTCATGCCGGCGTCCACCACCGAGGAGAGGATGTCATGCATGGAGTCGCGGATGGTGCGCGAGACGGTGCAGTTGATCAGGCTCACCGCCGGCTTGTAGTCCTCGGCACCGGCGTTGGACATGATGCGCCCGGCGGGGATGGCACCGTTCTCCAGCGCCCAGCGGAACTTGGGCAGCCACTCCTCGGCCTTGTCGCCTTCCACCGCGGCGAGGGCGCGCGCGACGCGCTCCCAGGTCGCTGCCACATCCTTGTCGACGGGGCGGCCATGACGATCCTTGAGTCGATACTTGGAGTCCCAGATATCGCGTGAGGGCGCTTGCATAGGCACCTCTTGGGATGTCTTGACGGCCTTGGTGGAAGTACTCATGCAGGAATCTCCAGTAAGGGTCAAAAATTCGAATCGTTCAACGTTCCTGGCGCGCCATGCGCTCGAAGCGCGCCAACCAATCGCCGAGCCGGCCCTGGGCCAACCCCTCCTCGCGGCTGTCGAGCAGGTTCTTGACCATCAGGCCGAGCTCGGTATCGCCCTCGATCACCAGGCGGCGCTGGAAGAACAGGGCGTCGGGATCCTCGCGCCGGGTAGCCAGGCACAGAAACTCGCGCCAGCCGCCGCGAATGGTGGCCTCGCCCATCTCCGGGCTGAGCCGGAAGCGCTCCGCTTCGAGGGTCAGCGTCAACGCTACGCCCAGGTCCTCGATGTGCAGCGAGATGCGCCGCCCGTCGAGCGCATCGAACTCGCCCTCGGCCAAAGGCTCGGCGAAGGTGCGGTTGAGCAGCGGCTCGATCAGCTGGCGCTTCAGGACAAGCGGCACGCGGGGGTCGATGGCGCGAATCAGGCGGGTCGGGGCGGGCGGACGTGGCAAGCGCGACAGAGAAAGAGGAAGCATAGCGACTCTCCGGTGGAGCGAACCCATGGATTCGGTGCGGCCAGGTGGCCATGAAACCGATCATCCTAAGCTCGACGCCGCCTGCCCGTACTGATGTGCGTCAAGCCTGTGACACTGCCCCCAACCGGGGCCTTGGCTACCATATCTAGACAACCACTACCGATCAAGCACTATATATATGGCCTTCGTTAACGCTGCTTCTTGACTTTTAGACCTTCCGATAACTACTTGATCCCCAAGCGGCGGGCCAGCTTGTGCAAGTTGCTGGGGTCCACGGCGAGGCAGCGGGCGGCGTTCGCCCAGCTCCCGTCGCACGCCGTCAAGGCCTGGCGAATCGCCCGTCGCTGGGCGTCCTCGACCTGACGGCGTAGCGGTTCGACGCCGTGCGTTGCCAACTCCCGGATGTCGGGTGCGCGGGAATCGGCTTTCAACGGTTCGTCCTTTGACGTTTTGCCGTGAGGCAGGTCGAGCCACTCCGGTTCCAGGGTGACGATGTCGTCGCGCCGGGCGCCGTGGCCCAGCGCCTTGATCGCCGCCCGGCTGATCACGTGCTCCAGCTCGCGCACGTTGCCCGGCCAGTGATAGCCCAGCAGCGCCGCCTCGGCCCTCGGCGCCAGGCGCAGGCTGCGCACACCGAGCCGGGCACGGTTGATCTCGAGGAAGTGCCCGGCCAGCACCAGCACGTCGCTACCACGCTCGCGCAGCGGTGGGATGGCCACCGGGTAGACCGACAGCCGATGGTAGAGATCGGCGCGGAACAGGCCGTCGCGCACGCCGTCGGCCAGCTGACGGTTGGTGGCGGCGATGATACGCACGTCGACCCGGCGCGGGGTATCCTCGCCCAGGCGCTGCACCTCGCCGTTCTGCAGCGCGCGCAGCAGCTTGGCCTGGATCGGCAGCGGCAGTTCGCCCACCTCGTCGAGAAACAGGGTGCCGCCATTGGCTGCCTCGAAGCGCCCCGCCCGATCCGCCGTAGCGCCGGAGAAGGCTCCCTTGACGTGACCGAACAGCTCGCTCTCGGCCAGGGTTTCGGGTAGCGCCGCACAGTTGACCTGCACCAGCGGCTGCTCCCATCGCGGTGAGCGCTGGTGCAGGCGTCGGGCGAACAGCTCCTTGCCCACCCCGGTCTCGCCCATCAGCAGCACCGGCAGGTCCGCTTCCGCCACCACGTCGAGTTCGTGCAGCAGTCGCTGCAGTTCGGCGCTGTGGCCAAGAATCTCACCGCCCTCGCCCGACTCTACTTGGGCGATGCTGCCATGGCCCGCCATGCGCAGCGCACGCACCTCCTGTTCCAGGCGCGAGACGCGCACTGCAGCCTCCACCAGCAGCGCATAGCGCTCCAGCGCCGTACAGGCGGTCTCGTCGAAGGTACCCGCCACCAGCGCATCCAGGGTCAGCACGCCCCACGGCTCGCCCTCCACGTGCAGGCTGATGCCCATGCAGTCGTGCACGTGCAGCGGCTCCCCCGGCTGCTGTTCGACCAGGCCGTCGTAGGGGTCGGGCAGGCTGGAGTCCGGTGGGAACAGGGTCGAGCGCCGACTGGTGAGGATGGCGGCCAGGCGCGGATGGCGCGCCACCTCGAAGCGCCGCCCCAGCGCCTCGCGCACGAGCCCTTCCACCGCCACCGGTGCCAGCACGTCCTGCTGCAGCCGCAGCAGACACACCGCGCCGCAGCGAAAGCCTTCGCGCAGGGTGCGGACCAGGCGCTGCAGGCGCACGGCGCTGGGCAGATCGGCGGTCAGGTCGGCCAGCAGGGAATCATCGAGCATGGTCAATAATACCTCTAAGGGTAAATTAAACCCTATCACGATGAGGTAAATTTAACCATCCTCACCACATGCCATTGAAAAACAAACAATAAAAACATGGCACGCCGCTTGCTCTGTACAGATGGCATCCCCAATTGCAGAGGAACGTCACATGAACCTGTCCGATCAGACCGTTGGCCGTATCGCCCTGTCGCTGCCCGGCGCGACCCGCATCTTTCATACCTACAACATCGACTTCTGCTGCGGCGGGCGTATCAGCCTGCGCCAGGCCGCCGAGCGCGCCGGCCTGCATGTCGACAAGCTGGTTGCCGAACTCGAGGCGCTGCCGGCCGCCAGCAGCGAGCAGCGCGACTGGCGTGAGGCCAGCAACGACGAGCTGATCGAGCACATCCTGACCCGCTACCACGACGTGCACCGTCAGCAGCTGCCCGAGCTGATCCGCATGGCACGTCGGGTGGAACAGGTTCACGGCGACCGCGAGAGCTGCCCCAACGGGCTGGCCGACCTGCTGATGGACATTCACCAGGAGATGGAAAGCCACATGCAGAAGGAGGAGCAGATCCTGTTTCCCATGCTGCGCAGCGGCCTGGGCGCCCAGGCCCAGGGGCCGATCGCGGTGATGCGCCACGAGCACGACGACCACGGCGAGAACCTGGAGCAGGTGATGCTGCTCACCGACGACATCACCCCGCCCAAGGGCGCCTGCACCACTTGGCGCGCCCTCTACACTGGCCTGCGTGAGTTCCGCGAGGACCTGATGGAGCACATTCATCTGGAGAACAATCTGCTGTTCGAGCGGGCCGGCTGAGGAAGTACCCCCGAAACGCAAACGGCGCCCCGCGGGGCGCCGTTGTATTTCGGTGGGTAGATCAGACGGTGCGCGAGAAGCGCCCTTCGTTGGGTTTGAGGTAGGCGTCGAAGGCCATGGCCATGTTGCGCATCATCAGGCGGCCGGCGGGCAGCACTTCGATGGCGCCGGCGCCGATGGTCAGCAGGCCGTCGGCCTGCATCTCCTCGAGCTGGGCGAGAGCCTCGGCGAAGTAGTCGCGAAAGACGATGTCGTGGCGCGCCTCGATATTGGCGAAGTCGATGCGCCCGTGGCACATCAGGGCGTTGATCACGTCGCGGCGCAGGCGGTCGTCGTCGTTGAGCCGATAGCCGCGCATCACCGGCAGGCGCCCCTCCTCCAGGCGCGCCTGGTACTGGGCGGTCTCCTTGACGTTCTGGCTGTAGCTGTCGCCGACCTTGCCGATGGAGGTGATGCCCAGACCGATCATGTCGCAGTCGGCGTGGGTGGAGTAGCCCTGGAAGTTGCGCTGCAGGGTGCCGTTCTCCCTGGCCAGGGTCAGCTCGTCGTCGGGCAGGGCGAAGTGGTCCATGCCGATGTAGACGTAGCCGGCGGCGGTGAGGCGGCGAATGGTGAGCTCCAAAAGCTCCAGCTTGCGCTCCGGCGGCGGCATGTCCTCGGGGCGGATCAGCCGCTGGGCCTTGAACAGCTCGGGCAGGTGGGCGTAGCTGTAGCTGGCGATGCGGTCGGGACGCAGAGCAATGATCTTGTCGAGGGTGGTGTCGAAACTCGCCACCGTCTGCAGCGGCAGGCCGTAGATCAGGTCCACGCTGACCGACTGGAAGCCGGCCTCGCGAGCGGCGGCCACCAGCTCGACCACCTGCTCCTCGCTCTGCAGGCGGTTGACCGCCTTCTGCACGTTGGTGTCGAAATCCTGCACGCCGAAGCTCAGGCGGTTGAAGCCCAGGTCGTGCAACTCATGGATCTGCGCCGGCGTGACCGTGCGCGGATCCACCTCCAGCGAGAACTCGCGCTCCTCCACCGGGGCGAAATGGAACGCCTCGTCGAGGGCTGCCATCAGCTCGCCGAGCTGGGCGTTGCTCAGGTAGGTGGGCGTGCCGCCACCCAGGTGCAGTTGAGTCATGCGCCGAGTCTCGTCGAACAGCGCGCCCTGCACGCCGATCTCCTGCTTCAGCCAGCTCAGATACTCCGCCGCCCGCTCGGTGTTGTGGGTGATGATCTTGTTGCAGGCGCAGTAGTAGCACAGGCTCTTGCAGAACGGGATGTGCACGTAGACCGACAGCGGCTTGGGCGAGGCGACGCGGTTGCTGCGCTCGGCGGCGGCGCGGTAGTCGTCCTCGGCGAAGGCCGCATGGAACTGGGGCGCCGTCGGGTAGGAGGTATAGCGGGGCCCGGGGCGGTCGTACTTCTCCACCAGGGGGCGATTGAACAGCAGCTCGTCTTGCATGATCGACTTCGACCTCTTGAAACCTCGGCATGGGGCTCGCCATGCCCAATGCCAGTGAGTATGACATCGGCTATCGCCAGCGTCTCGGCAGCTCGCCCCTCTCTTGTCCCGAGTCAAGTTTGCCGCTGTGCTCAGCGAGCGCTTTCTGCCTACACGCCTTTCAGATGCTCTCCCTGCCAGCGCATCAAGCCAACCCAGCCCGGCGCACCCCACAAGTGTAATCAAGCAAGAAGTTGCCCACCGGGCAACTTCTTGCCCGACCCGGGCAACTTCTTGCCTAACTAGGCTTAGCAATGATTGG